>PAAT01000013.1 GCA_002698965.1 Rhodopirellula sp.
AGCAGAAGAAGCTCCGGCTGAAGAAGCCGCAGCAGAAGAAGCCCCGGCTGAAGAAGCTGCAGCAGAAGAAGCTCCGGCAGAAGAAGCTGCAGCGGAAGAAGAAACCAGCGAGTAAGACTTGCGGTTTCTGACTGTGTAGTTGCCAAGACTCACCAGTCGATTCAAAGTTGATTCGAAAGTTGGGTATTGCCATGCGATTTGATGTACTAACTTTGTTCCCGGAGATCTTTCGGAGTTATCTTGGGCAAAGCTTACTTCACAAGGCAATTGAAAACGAATTGGTGGAAACAGCACTGCACGATATCCGTCAGTGGTCGGATGATAAGCACGGACGTGTGGATGACCGACCGTTTGGCGGAGGCCCTGGCATGGTGATGCAGGCCAAACCTGTCGTGGAATGTGTGGAAGCTGTTCAGGCAATGGGAGATATTCCCGGAAACCTGATTATGCTCACACCTACGGGCAGGAAACTGGATCAACAGCTTGTGGAAGAACTGGTCGGGATGCCCCGGCATTTGCTGCTTTGTGGCAGATATGAGGGTTTTGATCAGCGGGTTTCGGACATTCTGAAGCCCATGGAAATATCGATCGGGGATTATATCCTCAATGGAGGCGAAGTTGCCGCAATGGTGCTCATCGACTCTATTATGCGACTCGTTCCGGGAGTACTCGGTGACGAGCACAGCAGCCATGATGATTCCTTTTCCTCTGGGAATCGGTTGTTGGAATTTCCACAGTATACAAGACCAAGGGATTTTCGGAATTTAGAAGTTCCTCAGGTCCTGCTCAGTGGGGACCATCAGGCGATAGCCCGATGGCGCGAAGAGCAGAGTTTGAAGCGTACGCAGCAACGCCGCTCAGACTTGTTATGATTTACCTGTCAGCAGACTGACAAATCAATCCAACCAAACACTTGTGAATATTAAAACGTCGTCCTAAAAGGAAGGGCAATACAATGAATCAAAAACTTATGGATCTGGTCGAACAGTCCAGTTTGAAAGAAGAGAAGCCACAGTTTGAAATCGGCGATACGGTCGATGTACACGTTCGAATTCTCGAAGGGGAGAAAGAACGAGTGCAGGTATTTAGTGGGGTTGTCATCGCAATGAGCGGTAGCGGAACACGTGAGATGTTCTCTGTTCGTCGAATTGTAGCTGGTGAAGGTGTTGAGCGTAAATTCGCTGTGCATTCACCGCGAATTGCGAAGGTGGAAGTTACTCGTTCGAGCTCTGTTCGTCGGGCAAAACTTTACTTCCTGCGGGATCGCGTAGGGAAGGCGACTCGACTGAAGGAGCGTCGCAGAAGCTAAGGACTGAGCTCTTTACCGAGATACCTGTTTTCGGTGAAATATTTCGGACCGGCCCGACCACCACTAGGGTGCCCTGTCGTGTTGATTGTCTGGAATTTAATATGTGGAACGACGTTGGGGATGTGGGCTTTTAGTTGTCGACTTGTCAACGGGCTGTTTTGCGGGTTAAGGCGTGATCCCTGTTTACTCACAAGTGAACAACTCGGGCAGCAAGCGGAACAGCTTGTTGCCCGGTTTTTTTTGCGCAGAGGTTTTTCTGTATTAGGGCAACGAGAACGTATGAAAAGTGCTGAGATAGATGTGATTCTGGTCGACCATCGAAGTAAACGCGAAGAAATCATTATCGTCGAAGTCAAAGCAGGCTTTCATCCTACCGCCTTACCTCATCGTCGCTTTACGTATCGTAAGCGTCAGCGAATTGAACTTGCGGCAACTGAATTTGTTCGTTTGCATCATCTTAAAGAGGTCAAAGTCCGTTTGGAATTGGTAACCGTTGTCTGGGGAGTGCATGGTTTGTTACCGAGTGTCAGACGGTTTCCGATGGGAGAGATTTGAAAGGTGTGTTGCATTGTGCGGTCCCGCCTTTACGAAAGCTTGGGCGAACAGGTTTTGCCGGATAGCCGAGGATGACAATTTACCGAGCACTCACTTTACCTTCGCTTACTGCGGCTTCTCTGGACGGCAACACAGATTTCCTGACGATTGAAAGCTAGTTGGCGTGCTCGGACATATTGGTAGCCCCAACCACGGATGCGATCCAGATAGCTTGGTAACTCGGCGGCTAATTCCCACTTGATCATCTTAAGCGTTAATAACATGCCTCGGATATTTGTTCGTTTGTTATTCACAATGTCTTCAACACCGTCGAGCGTGTAATTCGGAGCGACATTCGAGTCGGACATGAGCCACTTCACGGAAGAGAAATCTGAACGCTTCATCTCGGAAGCCTTCTTACGCACATGCGTAAAGTTTGGATTTTTCATCAAAGCCTCATGCATTTTGGCCGGGTCGATTCCGATGACTTTGAGGTCACGTTTGAGCAATGCCTGGCAGGCTCCCCCGGGACTGCTGCCGATTTCTGCCACGGTATCCCCGGGTTTCATTGGTAGTCTGGACCAACGTATGGCTTCTTCCATTTTGCGATAAGCGCGACTCACAATATGGTCAGGCAGTTGGATTGAAAAGACACCGCCCGGCCAACGTGTCGCCGTTTTTGTAGCCTGGTGCCAACCTACCCACCAGTGATCTTCGTCGATAATGACAATATCTAGTACACGCTGATCGGCTTGTGTGATTCGGTTGATCTGTAGTTTGCCGAGGTTTAGCACCGCGGCGATCTCTTCGGCGAGCAGATCGGTTTCAGAGTCGCGTCCCGGTTCGAAACCGCGTTCACCAGGAACACTTCGGTCACGTCGCCACAAATGTAGGTGTGCGATATTCTCAAGTTCCGCGTTTTCGACAATCTGCTTTGTGAGCTGAATTCGTTCGCTTTGCCCGCTAGTTTTTACACTTCCGAGACTGATACCGGAAGATCGAGTAAATGTGGATTTCAGATCCAGCGTCGGTAATGATTTTGCAGGGAATTCTTCAGGGACTTTGAATGTGACAAAACCTGGGCGCGAAAACGAGAGCTTGAACTGCGGCCACGTCGTCGCGAATTCTTTTTTAAGAGCTGTTTGGGCTCCATATTGGCAGCTGCAGAAGATGAAAGGAGTAGTTTCCGGCATGTATTTCATTCCTACTGGAATTATTAGAGAATCTGATAATTGTGCCGTTTCAGGGGAGTTTCTCTGCGAAACATTTGGGCTAAAGGCGGTGTTTAATGAAGAAGTATCGTTTATTAGCCGTATAGACCTTATAATCGATACTGTTTCGTGCTTAAAGTACAGTAGAAGTAATGACGTAGCATTTGAAATGCTTCTAATGTGCAGTAGGCTTTAGTTTGTAGGGTATTCCATTCGATAATTCCTACAAATCGAATTCTTATACGGATAGAAAACACATGTTATCAACGCGCCTTTTTCTCACCGCAGGATTATTGGCAATACTTGCAACAAGTTCGTTGGAAGCGCAAGGCCCTCCTGGTGGAGCCATGGGATTTATCTCCCGTTTGGATGCTAATAAAAACGGCCAGCTTGATCCGAATGAACAAGGGCGTGCTCGTCCATTCTTGGAGCGTATCGCTCGGGAGACGGGTGGGCTCGACCTAAATCGACCAATCCCGCTACAGGCTTTGGCCTCAAAAGTTGAGCAAATGCAAGGTGGCGGTGGAGGCGATCAAAATCGTGATCGTAGCCGCTCGCGCGACCGTGGTAGTCAACCGGCCCGTAATTCTGGCGACCGTCGTTTTGATGATGACGCGGCCTCAGCAGCCGAGGGGCTTGTTCAAGGATTTAATGAAATACCGGAAGATCTGATTCCACCAGTTGGATTTGGTTCAAAAGCAGAATATTTGAATGTTGATGTGATTCAGGCCGATTTCGTTGAGGCCGAGAACACGATTAAACGATATGACCGAAATCGTAATGGAGTCCTTGAACAGGATGAGATTCGTGCCGGTAAGTGGCTTTATGGTAACCCAATGAATCAAGACCGGAATGGTGATGGTAGACTGACGAAAAGTGAATTAGCCGTCCGCTACTCGATTCGTCGTGATACGCAACAAGCCCAGGCTCGTGAAAAATCGTATCGGGATTCACAGAATCCTCAGCAGAATCAACCAGCTCGCGGAGGTCCTCCTCAGGGGGGTGACCAGTCGCGGTCACGAGGTGGACGTGGCGGAGATTCGGGAGGAGCTGATCGTATGGCTCAATTTGCCGAAGGTATTTTCCAACGTTACGATTCAAATAAAAGTGGTGTCTTTGAAAAAGATGAATGGAAGAACTTCCGTACTGACCCTACACCTTATGACACGAATAAAGACGGAAAGATTACCCGTGACGAGTTGATCAAAGGTATGACACAGCGATTTGGTGGTGGACGTTCTTCCGGTGGTGACAATGGCCAGCAGAATGGACGTACGAGTTGGAACGGTGGTAGCAAAGGGCCTGCTGGTGGCGGCACTGGTGAATCACCTAACACTTATCGCTTTAAGACAGCACACGATTTATTGCCCGAAGGAATTCCTCAGTGGTTCCGTGAAGGTGATAGAAATAAAGACGGTCAGATTGCTATGTCCGAATACTCTGGGCAGTGGAATGAAAAGACGCTTTCAGAATACTACGTTTATGACAAGAACCGTGATGGATTGTTAACGGTGCAGGAAGTTATGTCTGCCAAGGAAACTGGTTTTGTCCGTGGTGTAACCCCTCCCCCGAAAACGTCCTCCAGTGATTCTCCTAAGGCATCAAGTGAGACTCCGAAAAAAGAAAGTGAAGCTCCTTCTTCAACCGCCAGTGGAGCCGATCCACGATACGTGAAATACGCTGTCACATTGATCGGTAGGTATGATAAGGATAAGAATGGCGTGCTGGATTTAAGTGAGATTAAAGATACCAGAAGTGTGAAGCCTGAATTTGACCAAAATAAAGATGGTAAATTGACACCGCAGGAAATTGCCATTGGATTAGGGAAGAAATAACGGATTTAATTTCCCTTGCCGATAGAACTTGACGGCTCTACCCTGCGTATCGTAACTAAACGAGATGCAGGGAAGGGCCGTTTTCTTTGCACTCACGGTAACGATTGCCAGGTGATTGATTTGGATAGGAATAACGTTATGAAACAGACGATTTGGATCGCATTCTTTGCAGCCGTATTGGGCGCCACCGTGGGCGTGTTTATGGCGAAGGACCGTGCCGTTAGTTCTGTTTCCGCTCAGCAGGCAACTCCAGGTTTGGCTCGAACGACTGCAGAAGCATCTGCCTTGGATGCGTCGAAGTATACTGCGGAAGAACGTGTAAATTTCAACGTTTATGATTCAGCCAATCGGGGCGTTGTGCACATTACCACTCGTAGTGCCCGCACCTCAGCATTCCTTCTATTTGAAACTCCGACTGAGGGCGCTGGTTCCGGCTCCGTTCTTGATCGCGAGGGCCACATTTTGACCAATAACCATGTTGTTAGGGGGGCGCGGGAGATCTACGTGCGTTTGTATAACGGGGAAGAGTATCCGGCAGGTGTTGTTGGGTCAGATGATCTAAATGATCTGGCTGTGATCAAAATTGAAGCGCCTGAAGATTTTTTGCATCCGATCTCGCTAGGCGACTCAACCCAGCTAAGAGTGGGGCAGAAAATTCATGCGATCGGTAATCCGTTTGGTTTGGAACGCACTTATACGGTGGGAATTGTGAGTAGCCTGAATCGTCAGTTGCCAACCGCTGACCGGCGAACGATGAAATCCATTGTGCAAATTGATGCCGCGATCAATCCCGGTAATTCAGGTGGCCCATTGTTGAATAATCAAGGAGAGATGGTCGGCGTGAATGTTGCTATTGCCAGTAAAGTGGGGGAGAGTTCCGGAGTTGGATTTGCGATTCCGGTGAATACTGCTAAAAGAGTGATTCCACAGTTGATTGAGAACGGCCGGGTGATTCGACCAGATATCGGCATTACTCGTGTCTACAAAACGGAAGAAGGTTTACTGATTGCTACCGTGGCTCCTGAAGGTCCCGCAGATAAGTCCGGACTGCAGGGATTTAAGCTTGTTAAAACCAGAACTCAGCGAGGTCCATTTGTCTACGAACAGACGCGTGTGGATCAGTCTCAGGCAGATTTGATAGTGGCCGTTGATGGTCAGTCAGTCGGCAGTGTTGATCAATTTATGACGATCGTCGAAAACCACCAGCCGGGTGACGAAATCGTTGTTACCGTGATTCGTGATCGCCAGCGCGAAGATATAAAGGTCGTGCTGGGTGGAGAATAGCCGTTGGGGCTAGAATGGCCAGGCTTGCGGGATAATAGTGAGAGCGCAAATGCCCATCAGTATTGCTAGTGGGATTCCGCAGCGAAGATAGTCCCGGCTTCTGTAACCACCAGGTCCCATTACCATGAGGTTGGTTTGATAGCCAATTGGAGTGATGAAGGAGAGAGAGGCTGCCAGTGTGATGGCAATAATCAATGGTCGAGCATTGATATCCCCCGCTTGTGCAATCTCAATGGCTAAAGGTAATAGCATGGCCGCCACCGCATTATTGGAAATTGTTTCGGTTAATACGACAGTGATGATATAGAGTCCGAGTAGGATCCAAATAGGGTTTTCTCCCGCTAGCGAAAGCATTGTTGTTGCGAGCGCCTGAGCTGCACCGCTGGCTGATAACGCTTTGCCCAACCCGAGTGCAGCAGCGATGGTCAACAGCACCTGAATGTTGATGGCGTTGCGAGCATCACTGGGCTTTAAACATCGAGTTAAAACCATGACTACAGCAATTCCGAGAGAAGCGATTGCCGGGGAAGTGATCCCCAGTGGATCGTCCGTTGCATGAAAGAGCGAGCCGACAACCAACCAGAGGATTAGTAAGCCGAGCAGAATTAAGGCCAGCGAAGCCTTGGCGTGATGACGAGTTTCAACTCCTTCCACGCTGGAGACCATGTAAAAGTCTTTGCTGTTGCGATAGGTGCTTACGAAGTCACTCGTTGTTTGCAGTAACAAAGTGTCACCTGCTTGAAGGGTGATATCCCCGACCTTGCCCTCGAGCCGTTCCCCTTCACGGTGAACGGCGACAACGGCGGCGTTGTAGCGTTGTCTGAAACTTGCCTCGCGAATGTTTGAATTGAGCAGGGGGAATTTACGCGAAAGGACAACTTCCACAAGATGACGTTCCGGGTGGTGACTGAATTCGGATTCAACAGCTGGCAGGAGACCTGGTAACTGCTCCAGTTCTACGATGGTGTCGACAGCTCCGGTAAATACAAGGATGTCATCGGCAGCGAGGATCGTATTGGGGGTGACCGGGGTGATGATGTGGCCGGCGCGATCGATTTCGATCAGAAAGAGGCCGTCGAGATGGCGGAGTCCGGCTTGCTCTACCGTCTGGTCTGCCAGAAGACTGTCTGGTTGGATTTGCATTTCCACCAAATATTTGCGACGTTGTTCGTCGAGTTGTTTGATGATTCCGCTCCGGAATGGGAGTAGTTTGGGCCCGATCGTAATGAGGAAAATCGAACCCACTAAGGCGCAGGGAATGCCCACAGCAGCGAGTTCAAACAGATTTAAGGGGTGTGTCCCTGCGATTATCAAATCTTCTGGCAAGCGTTGTTGAAGCTCACCATTAACCACCAATGTGGTACTGGTTCCGATTAAAGTACATACCCCTCCTAAAATTGCGAGGTAGCTGATCGGAAGCAATAGACGTGACGGCGATATGTTTCTTCGGCGGCACCACGAGACAACGACGGGCATTAACATCGCCACGACCGCAGTGTTAAGCAGAAAGGCACTAGCAGTGGTCGTGACCGCTGTGAGACGCAAAAGTGCTTGTTTTTCAGATTTGGCCGTGCCTAATAATTTATGGCCCAGCCAATCCAGCACTCCAGAGGTTCGCAGGCCTGCCGTAATCGCCAGTAGTCCGGCAATAGTGAGTACGGCCGGATTAGAGAAACCCGCAAAGGCTTCTTCCACTGAAATCACGCCTGCAGCAGTAAGGACTAAAAGGGCTCCCAGAAATAGAATGTCGGTCGACGCTCGACGTTGGATTTGCAACGTAATGAATACCGCTGCGGTAATACCGAGCGTGAAATATGCCTGCCAGGAAAGGTCCATTGGTTTCTTTATAAGGTGACCCAAGAGTCCACAAGAACCCGAATACCTTTAGTCATCCCTTTTTAGGGGAAAACGAAGGTAGGACTTTTGGGGACAATTGCGAGGATTAAAGAATAGTTGTGACATTTCGATGATGGCCTCGGCGCCTCATAATGTCAACTAAGTTCATGCAATTAGTAAACATTAAACTGGTGGCATTTGGTGCTTATTTCCTATAACGTTGGACTCGCAGTGCTGCGATTGACGAACTTGTAGTTAGTGCGACCGTCATAACCGGAACAATCGGTAGGTTAATTCCGTTTTAGTCCAGGAAATGGCTGAGTCGGCTATTCCGACACAATAGGAATATTCGAACCTAAGATTAAGACCTATTTTTAATACGTCATACAGAATCAGGATGATTCTGGGCTGTAATCGATAGAGATTGCCTG
Organism: Rhodopirellula sp.; assembly: GCA_002698965.1. Lineage (GTDB taxonomy): Bacteria > Planctomycetota > Planctomycetia > Pirellulales > Pirellulaceae > UBA721. The sequence continues at coordinate 8,441 of PAAT01000013.1, forward strand.
ATTTGCCTAATTTCAAATATTTGGTGGTCTATTTCAATTCGGCTGAATAAAATGTAGTTGCTCGGACAAGCTTATGTTTTAAGAGCAATTGAACAGAGAATTAAATTCATCTTGCGTTGGAGTTATTTGGCCATGTCCAAACGCATTGCGCTATCAACACTGATTTTCACCCTGGTAACATATGCATTGTCTTCGTTGACATCTGCAGCCGAATCCAAAAGTGTGTTACACACTTACAAGGAGGCTACCGGTGAGACATATTTTGCACTTTCAGTTCAGGCTGATCAGCAGTTACCAACTGCCGGAGCCCATGACATTCTGGTGCTTTTTGACACTTCGGCAAGCCAGATAGGGGAATACCGTAAAGATGCGATGGTCTGCCTTGACTCGCTACTAGCAAACCTAGGTGGTGAACACCGGGTGAAATTGATGGCGGTCGATCTTTATGCTGTTGCAATGTCTCGTGACTTCGTTGCAACCGATAGCGAAGAAATGAAGGCCGCGGTCGCTAAACTGAATCGTCGTGCTGCTCTCGGTTCCACGGACATGGTTGAATTACTGCAGGCCACAGCAAAACAGTTTAGTGCAGAGAGTGGAAAAGCAAAGAGTGTCGTCTACATCGGCGATGGCATGAGTAAAGCGAATTTACTGCAGATTGAGGACTATAAAGAACTTGTAACAGACCTGGTCGAAAAGAACCTTTCATTTTCATCGTTTGCTATTGGCCCGCAACGCAATCTTGAACTACTGGCTGCTTTAGGTAATAGCACCGGTGGTATTATCCGAGTCGATAATGAAGATCAGCAGACAAGTGTGAAAAGTGGTTTTGATCTGGCTGGCGCTGTAGTTGCTCCGGTCCTATGGCCAAGCGACCTGAGGACTTCGGAAGGTGTGCATTGCGTTTACACCGCAGAAACGACTCCTCCGATTCGTATGGATCGAGACACAATTCTGGTAGGGCAAATCGATAAAGCAGGTGCTTTCGAATTGACTATCAGCGGCAAAGCCAATGGTCAGGATGTTGAATTGAAGTGGGACGTGGCTGCGGCAGGATCCAACGAAGATTACAACTTCTTACCGACACTAGTTAAAGACGCAACTCCTCATCAGGGAGTAGGTCTTCCGACATTAGGCTCGGAAGGACTTATCGAAGTGCGTCGTAGCGTTCAAAATAACGTGGAAGGTTTGAATACCGTTGGATTACACGCGTTGCGAACGGGTGATGTGAAAGGGGCGATCGAGGTTGCTGATGAAGTGCTTCGTAAGGATCCAAGTAACACCGAAGCTAAAGCGATTAAGGGAGCCGCTCAACGTGGGCCAATCACAACTGAAATTGCGTTGATTCAGGATGCACCAGCAGCGCCTGCTGCAGATGGAAATGCACTTGTGCTCGATGGTTCAGGCGATGTTGATACAAGTCTGGAAGACTCGCCAAGCTTTTTAGACAATGTAGAAAACGAACGTAAGGTGCTGGCTGGGAAGTTGCAGGCGGTTGTCGAAAATGGCTTGGAACAAGCTCGTGACCTTATGGGGCGTTCGCCGGAGAAAGCTATTCAGGAATTGAAACTCTTGCTTGAGCAAGTTGATAGTGCAACGGACGTAGCAGGTGACATTCGTCAACAACTACGCAAGCAGATTGAAGATGCCATTCGTGAAACGGGCGCTCGTCAGGTCGATGTGGACGAACAGAAGATGCTCGCTCAGAGCCGCGAAGCGAATGCTCAGCGCCTGAAAAATCTGGCAGACGAAACTGCTCGTAAACAGGAACTGATCACGAGCTTAATGGAAAAATTTAATGTGCTACTGGATGAAGCAGCCCTCGAAGATGACCGTAAGCGAGTTGATGAAGGTGAACGTTACCTGACTGCAGATGCTGAGATCGCGATGCCGATCCGCGTTCTGTTACCTTACGACGGAACACCAACGACTGCAGTTTGGAAAGCGCGTATTCTGCGTCAGTACAAAGGGCTAGAGAAATTCCGGGATTTGCGACACAAGAATTTCGCGGACGTGATGTACGAAAATGACGAGGCTCTGATTCCCTTCCCGGGTGGTGATTCACCAATTCGCTATCCGGAAGCCGAGTTCTGGCATCGTATCACGGTAGAACGTCGTAAATACGTGACAGACCAGGGAAATAATCCTGCTGAGCAAAAGATCGTGGATGCTTTGGATGAAGAAACCGTCATGCTTTTCTTTGACCAACCATTGTCTGAGGTTATTGAAAGTATCAAAACCCGTCACAGCATCCCAATGATCATTGATGAAAAAGCTTTGGCAGAAGCTGGCCTGGACTCTTCAATGACAGTGAATCAGGATCTGCGTGGTATTACGTTACGAAGTGGACTGAAACTTACGCTTAATAGTCTCGGACTGACCTACGTGATCAACGACGAAGTGTTAAAAATTACTACGCCTGAAGCTGCTGAAAATGAACTCATCATCCGTACCTACGAAGTCGGTGACCTTGTGATGCCAATTATGTCTGGAGGCGGTGGCATGATGGGCGGCGGCATGGGCATGGGCGGCGGCGGCATGGGTATGGGCGGCGGCGGCATGGGTATGGGCGGCGGCGGCATGGGCATGGGCGGCGGCGGCATGGGTATGGGCGGCGGC
>PAAT01000014.1 GCA_002698965.1 Rhodopirellula sp.
CACATCCCGCCAGGGATGGGCAGTCATTCCAATCTCGGACAAGAATCTGACGACACCATTTGGAGTGACGACGCCGGGATCGTGCTGTACATTTAGACGCTGACTAAAAACATCGCATTCCATTTTGCCGATACCCGGTTTACGACTTAATTCAGCCTGAATAAGCGCAACCTCTGTCGGGCAACACATTTCTTCAATGAATAAGCTTAACCACTGCATATTTGGGTACCACTACTGCCAGTAACCTTTACTGCTACACGCGTATTAATTATTCGATATGTCTGGCAGAAATGTCAATCAAGACCAACGAACGCTGCCGTCGCCAGATTCGACTTTACCAATCACCCAGCTTTTAAGGCCCGAATTTTTAAGCATCCGTTGGATATTCTCGGCATAGAAAGGACTTACCACTAAGGTCAGACCACAGCCACGATTGAAAACTTTATCCATCTCTTCTTCTTCAATTTCGCCGAGTTTTTGAATCCAATCAAACACGGGCAATACGTCCCAGGAATCTCGATCTATCACTGCCGTCACGTTCTCAGGCATGATACGTTCCAGATTTTCCTGAAGTCCTCCGCCGGTAATATGTGCAATACCATGAACAACTTTTTTAACTTTATAATAGGACAGAATTCTCTGCAGTGCCCGAGCGTAAATTCTAGTCGGCGTCAGTAAAGCCTCGCCTACCGTGACTCCTAGCTCTTCCACGTGGTCATCGACACTCAAACCAGCCATTTCAAAAACGACTTTTCTCACAAGGCTAAACCCGTTGGAGTGGATCCCACTTGATTCAATTCCGATTACAATATCGTCCTCGGTAATCGCTGCACCGTCAATTAACTCGTCCTGTTCAACGACACCTACGCAAAAACCGGCTAAGTCGTACTCACCTTGCTGATACAAATCGGGCATAATCGCAGTCTCGCCTGCCAGCAACGCACAATCAGCATCTACACAGCCATCACTAATCCCCTGGACAACTTGTTCTAGTCCTTCAGGATCATCGTGACTCATGGCAACATAATCCAGGAAGAACAGAGGTTCAGCCCCGCAGCAGATAATGTCGTTGACACACATCGCTACCAGATCGATACCAACGGTATCATGACGTTCAACAAGCTGAGCAACTTTAAGCTTAGTTCCTACTCCATCAGTTCCGGAAACCAAAACGGGGTTATTGTAGGAGCGTTTAAAAAGACCGTTATGAAAATCCAGCTTGAAAAGACCTGCAAAACCACCATCCAGTCGCATGACACGTGGCGAGAACGTTCGCTGCATCAGTTTGGGAAGTCGCGACATGGATTCCGCATAGACTTCCAGATCGACCCCTGCATCCTTGTAAGTGGCCTTGGCCATCTATGCAATTCCTTCTGTGGACTGGAAAACAACGGTGTATTTGAACAAGTGAATAAACGCCATTCTACACTTTGTCACGTGAAATAATAGTTAGCCGGCAACCGGATTCTGCGAGCCTGTTATTTGCTTAACTCTTCAAGAATGCCCTGAATATCGCCCGCCGTATAGACGGCAACCAAAGTCCGAGGTCCCTCCCCCTGTTCTGGCGAATAGAAAGCAATGATTGGAAGTTGCTTACCTTTGCCCAGCTTTTCCAGTTCCGCGTCAATCTCCAAACCAGTCTTCGAATCCATGTCTGTCCAGTCAGCTACCAGTTGAACCACTTCATGTTCATTCAATGCATCTTGAACTACATCGGTATTGAGAACAGCTTTTTCCAAAGTCTTGCATGTCAAACACCAATCTGCCGTAAAGTCCACCATCACCAAACGCTTGTCCTGATTGACCAGTCGATCCAGCCGCGATGCCGTATAGAGGTTTTTCTCACCTTCTTTGATGGCAATTCCAACATCACCACCTTCAACCTGACGCTCAAGAACTTGCTTCTCTACAAACGCTTCGAGACGGCCTTCCATTTCCGTGGCAAACCAACCAAAACAAAACCAACCCAGCAAACTGGCAAACGCGACCGCACCTAGACGATGCCTGACCTTGGTTCCTTTTGATGCTATGAAAGGAACTCGTCCATACCACCAGCAAGCAGCCCATAATGCAAACAGAAAACCAATGGTTGGTACGATCAGCGAATAACCAACGTAGGTCAAAATGAATACGATTGTGGCCAACAATATGTATCCCATCAACTCTTTGAATGTTTCCATCCAGATTCCGGGTTTAGGTAAAAACTTCACTAGCCCTGGAAAGGCTCCGATGACCAAATAGGGGATTGCCATTCCAATCCCAAGTGCAAAGAACACCAAATAGACATTAATCGCTCCCTGAGAGCCGCCGTCCTGAGCCATCTGCTTTGCACAGTAAGTCAACGCAACACCGAGCCCGGGACCACTACAAGGAATTGCCAATAGCGTCGTGATAATACCTTTAAGATAAGCCGCAACGGGCCCTTCTTTTTCAGCTGACTTTGCCATTTCGCTTGACCCAACAAATCCGGGGATTGGAATCTCCCAAACCCCGATAAAACTCAAACCCATCACGAAAATGACGGCAATCATGATGATATTAAAGCTATCACTTTGGTTCTGCTGGCCCCAGCCCAGCCCCATAAAAATCGCCAGCGTTGCAAATACCAGGAATACGGTCATCAACCCAAATGAATACCACAGATTCAAGGTAAAGACTTTACTCCGTGATTCACCAGACTGATTCACAAAGGACATGATCTTCAGTCCAATGACGGGAAGGACACACGGCATGAAGTTCAGGATAAAACCTCCTAGCAAAGCAAACCCCAGCACAGCGATGAGTGACATTTCTTCGCGCTCATTTTCTGCATCACCAGAATCGGTTGTTTCCTTTGGGGTTTCTTTGTCTGCGTTTAAACTACTCAGATCAACACCAATATTAGCCAGCGACACATCCAGTTTTGCTGAGAAATTGAGTTTCTGCGGAACACAAATTCCCAAGTCATCCGTACATGCTAAGGCATCAACAATAACTTTAATCTCAAGCCCCGTCGGGTCTCCCGGCGGACCAAGAATCGGAACATCCCAATTGACTGTACCTTTCACTTCCTCAACATCGAGATCTCCGTACACTTCATAGTGATGAATTTCAGGGGAACTATCGCTGACAACCGGACCACTAACCTGAACACCTTCCCCCGTTACTTTAAGAATCGTTGGTAACGGACCACCGCGTTTCTGTGTGAGCGAATAAATGTGGAAACCTTCGGTAACAGTCACTGCAACTCGAACCACGCCCTTTCCGGTTTCCGGATTAACATAGTAGCTAGCTGCGCCTTCGATCTTCTCATTATTAGAGGCTACTCCTGGGCTCTCAAAGCCTCCACCAAGACCGGGCGACTCAAATCCACCACCAAGATTAAATGGCGAAGCACCTAATTCCGTCGTAGCCGGATCACCCATTGGTTCCTCGGTTTGCTTCTTAGCATCTACTTCACTGGATATTGCTTCTAACTCTCCGTTGTAATTCGCAATGACTTCATTCTTTTGGGGAACACAGATCCCCAAGTCATCCGTACAAGCCAGGCTAGATATTTGTAATCTCAATTTAGAACTAGCTGGGTCAGTTACGGGACTTTCAAAAGTGAGGGCGGCCGTCCAGGTAATCTTACCCCTATGCTCTTCAATATCCAGGTCACCATAAGCGGCCTCGTATTGATGTATTTCAGCCGGTTGATCAGGAGTAAAGTCTCCAAGCTTTATTCCGCTTTCAAGATCAACAAGTGAAATAACTGTTGGGAGCGGCCCCCCTTTTTTCTGTGTTACTGAGTAAATATGAAAACCTTCAACAACGGTTGCCGTAATGGAGACGACACCTTCTGTCTTTGAACCGGACTTCATCTGAAATTCACCGGTGGCGGTTACCCTGGGAGCGTTCTCTATACCAAATTGAGCCAGACCATCCGCTTGAAACAACAAGACAGAGGCTAGAGTAACCAACAGTTCAAGAAAGCAATTGTAAAAGGTCGGTTTATTCATATTCATTCCATGGGTCACGAGAAACCCTATAAGCAGAAATCATAACCATCTAATAAAGTTTTGATTTTAAACAAACGTCATGATCGCATCTATAGTCGCCGCCTTAACTTCAAAGCAAATCCATCGGAAGATCAAAACAAATCTAAAAAACAATTCGTTGAGCAATACCGTGGAGATGTCGATTCACGATCTCCATCTGCTTAAAAACTCTCTGTTCCAGGCCAAGCCAGATGAGCCACTGTACTCCGGCTAATACTACGTATGCGCGGTCAAAAAGTTCGACTAACTCAACACCATTTCTATCCAATGCACGCTCCCTTTGGTAGTACTCCAGACCTTGTGCCTTGACTGAATCGCTATGACCACGGTAGCTACCAAGAAATCTAGACAAGTCTAGGCACGCCGAGTCCATTTTGAGAGCTCCAAAATCAATGACTCCTGAGACTTTGCCTCCTTCAAAGAATACGTGATCTGACCAGATATCCGATAAGGCAGGGAGCACCATCATCTCAAGATGAGCGTAGTGTTCGAGTTCCTGCAACAATCTGGGAAGCTTTTGTCGGGCGTACGAAATGAAAAGATGTGCCAATCCTGCATCTAATCCTATAATTTCACAGTCCGACAATCGATCCAGTTGGCCTTCTACAAGCTGTCGGCTTAACTTCAAGCGATATGCCAGCGCAGTCGACCTGCCTTTCTCTGATATCAGGGATGATGATAAATTGTGATATTTTGCTAACCACTGCATTGCACTTTGGAGCTGAGTTTCTGTAAGAATCCGATCTTTCACCGGGGCGCCTGCTACCCAGGGGCTTAAATCCCAAAAACGGTTTTCAAACAAGAGGAATCTTCGGCCAGTGTTTGTCTCCTGCGGTACAGCGATTGGAAGTCCTTGTCGCTGCATTTCAGGAATGACTCGGCTGATCAATTGTCTGGTACGTACCGATGGTTTATCTTTGGGCCATTGTTTCAAACAATAGTCCTGAGAATCCCAAGCAACTTTCCAAATGCTCGAGCCACTAAAACCAGCTCCTCCATGAAAGGGAGTTACCGAATCCGGTGGCCGGATATCATATTTTTGCAAAACTCGTATAATTAAATCGGACATCGAAACCCACAAAGCTACCAATCCATTCAGGTATGTAGACCAGCCACATCCATGAAACTCGTCGTTGCAATTATACAACCTACCAAACTAAGAGCCGTGCAATCTGCTCTGGAAAAGGCCGGAGTAACCCGCATGACAGTCTGCGACGCGCAGGGATTTGCACGCCAACGCGGACAAACCCCACTCTATCGGGGTATGGAATATAAATCCCAACTTCTACGAAAAATTACTTTGGAGATCGCTGTCAACAACGACTTTGTAGAACGCACAATCGACATCATTTGTGCCGCAGCAAAAACAGGAGCGGAAGGCAATATTGGTGATGGGAAGATATTTGTCATGCCGATCGCGGACACCATCGACCTAAGTGCGGATGTACGAGGCCCGGAAGCCGTCTAGAGCATTTTCTTTTTCGATTCCATTAACCGATGGCGAAGATCTCTGACAAATTCTGATTAAACTGCCCGTTTGTCATGACCTCATCAAACCCTGCCTGTCTAGCTCCGACTAATTTCTCTCCCTGTACATGAGGTCCAAAGGCCAATGTCTTTATTTGTTGACCACTGGATGCAATGATTTCAAAAACTACCGCCGGTTCAAACAGTGAACAAGATAAATCAAGGATTGCCAACTCGTAAATCCCCTGCTGCAACTCGTCTTCAAGTTTACCGGGCGACAATACCGTCTTCACACTACTACCATGCATCGCGGCAGCATGAGTAACACGCGGTCCGAACATCAGGTCACTAGACAAAAACAAACAATTCATTTGGTCACTATAGTAGGCTGATTAGTGTAAACATCATTATGAGGTTGACTCAGCCGATTGCTCCGCTGTCTGCTGAATTAAGTCCTCAAGTCCATACTTCGTTTTATCATCAATAACAAAGACTTCATCCAAGGGAGTGTGATCGACAAATCGACGCAGCAGGAGGTAAATCCCGGAGAAACTGGAGAAGAAGAATCCCACGCAAAATGCATCTGCCATCAAATGGGCAAACCAATGCAACCCTGAAATTATCTTTGCCCCCATTACAAAGCTCTGGCTCTCACCATCCAATGAGACCTGTCCTGTGAGGTAATCCTGAATTAACTGGCCTTCCTCCGCCGCCACGTTCATCCCACTAAAAATGACTTGCTCAGCAAGGCTTGTGAAATTCTGCACCAGCATTACCGATGGCACCCAAATCACGATACTAATCAAGACATAAAAAAGATACTGAACTGGGGCCTGAAACGTATACGCAAAGGTTCGACTTGTGGCTTCGTAAACATCACCAGCCTCTTCTGCACTAATCGTCGGCCACATTAACGGCCACCCGAAGAATAATCCTGTTAATAAAACAGCGACTCCAATACTAGCAACAATTGCAACTATCCACAGCAACGAGGCCAGAAGGACACCAAGATCAAAATTCAACAACAAACTTATCAATACGATTGGCAACGAAAGAACAAAACAAGAAACCAGAACAAACAGCGGGGACATGACATACGAAATGTATTTCTTTCGCACATCAGCCATTGCCTCTTTAAGCCCGATTTTCTCACCTCGCCCAATACGAATTACGGCGATCCGGGTTATCATCGCACCAAAGAACCCCCAGACAACCAGCAACCAGGCAAAATCAACAATGCAAATTGCGTAGCTTGTCTTGGCATCTAAATCACGATCTTCGCCCATGAACATCTCGTGCAAATCACCTAAAAGTGTCAGACCTTCCCCAACAAGCAATCGCTCAAAAACAGACCTCGGGTCATCTTCAGTAATAGGGCCAATCGCTGGAACTGCGTAGTCTGCTGGTTGCACGGCAGCCACAGGTTCTGGAATTTGCTCTCTGCTATCAATCAATGGAGCTTCAACAGCTGCTTGTAAGGCCGGATCTTCGGTGAATATGGTTTCCTGAGGAGTTACACTTTCCATCTCATCAGTCGTTACGCCTGCCGGGGCAACGGCTGGCTGTTCTGGAATCAAAAGGCTATCGGCAATTGCCCATCCGGAGATAGTCAAACCAACCCCGAACGATGCTAACAATAGTACCGGGATACTAACGGCAACGGTAAATGCTCGAGTTAAAGCAGTCCAGGGGAACACCTCGCGCCAGTCAACACCTCTGACCGTATCGTAATTATTAGCCATGACAGCTTTATTCCTTCATTCGTGTCTTAAATATCCCTTCATTGTTAGAGGTCAGAGCTTTCCTCTAACAACGGCTCTTCTTCCGTGGGCTCTAACGGCATTCCATATTCTTCATTAAACCAGCGCCCCAAGTCAACCTGACGACAACGACTGGAACAAAACGGCATGGCGGCAGTCTCGTCGGTATTAAACTGTTTCATACAGGTTGGACATGTCAACATTATCATAGCCTGAGCATCCATTAGGATTGATGAACTGGAAACAACTCAATATTCTATCGAGCCCCTATCTAAAAACACAAATACGTTAGTCGTTTCCTGAAGACTTTTTAGGTCCGTCTTTCTTAGCAGAAGACGATTTCTTAGCTTCGGAACTCTTCCCTTCGGATTTAGCGGACGACTCCGATTGCTTGGCCTTCTTAGCATCCGATTTGTAAGATTCACTACGATAGTCTGTCTCATAGAATCCCGAGCCCTTAAATAATAACGCGGCACCTGTTCCAAATAACCGGCGAAGCTTCATCTTTTTACACTGGGGGCACTTTTTCTTATGCTTTTCGTTGATTCCCTGAAACAATTCAAAGGTATATCCGCACGCATCGCACTCATAATCGTAGGTAGGCATTCCCTTATCCCTGAACTAAGACTCTGTTTCAGTTTCTGTTGCCGTATCTTCTTCCTTGGTTGCCGATGATTCAGACTCCAAAGGAATTGCCGCCGGTCCACTGGAGACAATCACCTGACTAGGGCGTATTACTCGATCATGGAGTTGGTAGCCCTGACTGGCAACAAATAATATCGTATTGGCGGGCTGCTCTTCACTTGGCTGCATACCAACTGCTTCGTGCAGATTCATATCAAATAGCTGGCCCGCTTCGGTCGCAATTAACTGACAATTATGCTTTTCAAAGATCTGAAGAATCCCTTTGAGTACCATTTCTACGCCACTTTTTAGTGACTCAACCGAACTCGTCTGATCTGCAGCAGACAAAGCACGCTGAAGATTGTCGGTCATTGCCAAAAGATCATTTACCAATGGCAGAGAAGCATATTTACGACTTTCCGCTGAGTCCCGCATCGCTCGTTTACGAAGATTATCCATCTCAGCTAACAGACGTATATTTTTGTCCTGCAACTCGGCAATCTCCTGTTCGGGCGTCAGTTCTTCAATAACTTCTGCAATGCCTTCGCCTTCCGGAACTTCCTGGGTAGCCTGTTCAGCTGCTTCTTCAACCAGTTCATTTAATTGCGCTTCATCTTGAAGCACTTCGTCCAGATTTTCGTTTTCTTCAGTCATCATCTGTTCCTATCATTCATCCTCTTCAGCAGAGCTAAAGAATTCTTTAATAGATTCCATCCAGCTTTTACGCTCGGGAGCCACTTCTGTCTTTTCAAGTTCCGCCAATTGACGCAACAATGCTTCCTGTTCGACACTAATTTTCGCGGGGATCTCTACTCTCGTCTCTACCAGCAAGTCTCCATGGCGTCCGGTGTGTACGTTGCAAACACCTGCTCCACGCACTCGGAATATTTCTCCTGTTTGTGTCCCGGCAGGAATCGTGACCAACTCAATTCCATTGAGCGTTGGAACATCGACTTCAGCACCTAAAACAAATTGAGCATATGTCAATGGAATGCGAACCACCAAATGATCATCATGGCGTTCAAATACCTTATGCTTCCGCACCCGAATAAAACAGTAGCAATCACCAGTCGCCCCCCCATGAGGGCTGACTTCTCCCTGACCAGAAATGCGAACGCGGGTTCCGTCGTCAACTCCGGCAGGGATATTAACTTTAATTTCGGACTGTTGAGGAACAACACCTTCGCCACGGCAGTCGACACATGGATTTGCTACGGTACTGCCACTTCCCTGACATGCCGGACAGGTAGTTTGCACGCGCAGGATCCCGGCCGACTGAACCACCTGTCCCCGACCGCCACACCGTACGCATGATTCCCGCACAGCCCCCGGAGCAGCGCCACTTCCATCACAAGACTCACAAAGTTCATTGCGAGTCACCTCGACAACCTTACTACAACCAACAGCCGCTTCTTCTAGATCCAGTGTTACATCGCAACGAATATCAGCTCCACGCCGGCTTCGTTCCTGTCGACGTGCCCCACCGCCGCCAAACAAACTATCAAAGATCCCACCGCCACTACCACCGAACATCCCTCCGAAAGCTTCAAAGATGTCCTCAACACTGGAAAACTGAGGACCGCCACTACCACCCAGTCCAGCATGTCCATACTGATCGTAGCGAGCACGTTTCTCATCGTCACTTAGAACTTCATACGCTTCAGCCGCTTCTTTAAACTTCTCTACTGCCTCTTCGTTATCCGGATTACTATCTGGATGATACTTGATGGCGAGTTTACGATAGGCCGAACCGATCCCCCCTTTCGAGGCATCGCGGGGGACTCCTAACACTTCGTAATAATCTCGTTTATCAGCCATCTTCTATCGATATGCTTTTACAAAAAAAGCCGCCCCCTTTCGGGAGGCGGCTTATCTTTCAACTTTTCCGAAAACAAAAATCCGTTGCGTCGCTAAAGTTTTAACTAATTAACACTTCCTTCGACCGAACCTCGCTCCTTGTCTTCTTTATCGTAGTTGGTCACCAATGCTTCAGTGGTCAGCATCAGCCCTGAAATGCTACCCGCATTTGCCAGAGCAGTACGAACCACTTTTACAGGATCCACAACACCAGCTTTGAACATATCGCCATATTCACCGGTATTTGCATCGTAACCATAAGAGATCGATTTGTTCTCACGAACATTGTCAGCCACAACACTACCGTCAATTCCACCGTTATCAGCGATTTGACGAAGAGGGGCTTCCAAAGCACCGAGAATAATATCGACACCCGTCTTTTCGTCACCTTTGGCAGCGGACCTAGCTTCCTGAACTGCTTCCGTACAACGCACAAGAGCAACACCACCACCTGGCAGAATCCCTTCTTCCACAGCAGCACGGGTTGCATGCAGAGCGTCCTCGATACGAGCTTTCTTCTGCTTCATGTCCGCTTCAGTTTCGGCACCAACCGAAATCACAGCAACGCCACCGGACAGCTTTGCCAGACGTTCCTGAAACTTCTCTTTATCATATTCACTCTCAGTCTGATCCATCTGGTTATTGATCTGATCAACCCGAGCGTCAATTTCTTTACGACTTCCCAGTCCTTCCACGATCGTGGTGGAACCTTTGTCCGCGGTCACCTTACGTGCCTGACCAAGTTGTTCCAATGTTACATTTTCCAACTGGATACCCAAATCTTCACTGATAAGCATACCACCGGTCAGCACAGCAATATCGCCCAGCATGTTCTTACGACGGTCACCAAAACCAGGGGCTTTGACAGCACAAACATTCAGCACGCCACGCAGTTTATTGACAACCAAGAGAGTCAAAGCTTCCGCATCAACATCTTCAGCGATGATCATCAAAGGTTTACCGGTGTTACCAACTTTCTCCAGTACGGGAACAAGAGCCTGCAGATTACTGATCTTCTTTTCGTGGATCAGAATATAGGCATCTTCCATCACGCAATCCATCTCAGCCGGACGGTTGATGAAATAAGGTGATACATAACCTTTATCAAACTGCATTCCATCTACGAAATCGACCGTTGTTTCGGTTGTCTTACCTTCTTCAACGGTAATCACACCATCTTTGCCGACTCGTTCCAAAGCATCCGCCAGCAGATTTCCGATTTCATCATCGTTGTTGGCACTAATAGCGCCAACCTGAGCCACTTCTTCCTTACTTGAAACAGGCTTAGCAATCGAAAGCAATTTATTTTCTGCCGCTGTCACTGCCTTTTCAATGCCTCGCCGGACGGACATCGGGTTACTACCAGCCACGATGTTTCGCAAGCCTTCGCGGTAGATGGATCGTGCCAGAACGGTTGCGGTCGTCGTACCGTCACCGGCTAGATCTGAAGTTTTCTGAGCAACTTCAACGACCAGACGAGCACCCATATTCTCAAAGCGATCTTCCAGTTCGATCTCTTTGGCAACCGTAACACCGTCCTTCGTGACAGTTGGTCCACCAAACGATTTATCAATAATCACATTACGTCCTGTTGGACCCATCGTGACAGCAACTGCATCGGCTAGTTTACTGACACCACGCAACAAACGTGAACGAGCGTTATCTTCAAACAAAAGCTGTTTAGCCACAATTCAAACTCCTAGAGTTGAATAATTAGTTAGGAACAATCAGGGAATTGATCCCGTTGTTGTTAGTCGAGTACTTTCGCCAGAATTTCTGCTTCTCGCAGAATTTTGACATCCTCACCATTTACTTCAATATCTGTACCACCGAACTTGCCGTAGATAACTACATCACCCACTTCAAGTGAAAGACCTGCACGGTCCCCACTTTCAAGTAAACGGCCACTTCCACAAGCGATCACAGTACCTCTTTGCGGTTTTTCTTTTGCCGAGTCTGGAAGCACAATACCACCTGCCGTTACTTCTTCGCTTTCCGCAGGGCGAATCACTACTCGATCATCCAGAGGACGAACTTTGATCTTTGCCATGATCATTTATTCCTTCATATAGTTTATTTTTAAAATTAATAAGAACGGTAATCACCAGCTGATTACATCATGCCGGGCATGCCGCCCATACCGCCCATACCGCCCATACCACCCATGCCACCCATGCCACCCATGCCTGGCATACCGCCACCCATGCCGTGATCATGATGATCATGATGATCGTCATCTTCTTCCTCAACAGGAATCTCTGTTACCAGACACTCTGTGGTCAATAGGAGCGATGCCACACTGGAAGAATTTTGCAACGCTGTACGAATGACTTTCGCAGGTTCAATAATACCCATCTCGATCATATCGCCGTACTTATCTTTATCAGCATTGTAGCCGTCCGATTTACCTTTCAGCTTCCGAACACGATTAACGATCACCGCACCATCGAGCCCTGCGTTCTTCGCAATCGCTCGCAATGGATAGTCCAGAATATTCTGAATGATCTGAGCCCCCATCGCTTCGTCGCCCTCTAAGGCAAGCGAACCAATCGCTCGATCCGCTCGAATAAGAGCCACACCGCCACCAGCAACAATACCCTCTTCCAAGGCTGCTTGCGTCGCGGCTTTAGCATCTTCCAATAACGCCTTACGTTCCTTCATTTCAGTTTCCGTTGTGGCACCACAGTTAATCTGGGCAACACCGCCGGCCAGCTTCGCCAATCGTTCCTGCAACTTCTCGCGATCATACTCGCTGTCAGTAACTTCGATTTCATTACGAATCTGATCAGCACGACCTTCGATATCTTCCTTACTTCCGGCTCCACCAACCATCACAGTACTTTCAGAAGTAATGCGTAGTTTCCTGACAGATCCCAAGTCCGACAATTTGACACTTTCCAGCTCAATTCCAAGGTCTTTGAAGATCGGAGTAGCCCCGGTCAGCACGGCAATATCTCCCAGAATCGCTTTGCGACGATCCCCGTAACCGGGAGCTTTGACAGCACAAACATTGAGAATACCTCGCATCTTATTCACTACCAAAGTAGCTAATGCTTCTCCTTCAATGTCTTCGGCGACAATCAATAATGGCTTCTTAGCCTGGCTAACTGCTTCCAGCAATGGAATCAGCTTCTTGTTCGACGTAATCTTTTCTTCGAACAAGAGGATCAGACAGTTTTCCAATTCAACCGTCACTTCACTTTCGTTGGTGACGAAGTGAGGAGAAAGGAATCCACGATCAAACTGCATCCCTTCCACAACTTCGACTGTTGTTTCGCTTCCGCGTCCCTCTTCCACCGTTATAACGCCGTCTTTACCAACCTTAATAAAGGCATCGGCAAGGACATTACCGATGGTACTGTCGTTGTTGCCAGCGATTGTTGCAACCTGCTGAATTTCTTTTTTGTTCTTTGAGTCGATTGCAATTGCCTGCTTGGAAATCTTATCACAAACAGCGTCAACCGCTTTGCTGATTCCCCGGCCAAGTGCCATGGGGTCTGCACCAGCTGCAATCATCTTCAAACCTTCGCGAAAGATCGCTTCAGCCAGTACAGTTGCAGTCGTCGTACCATCACCAGCCACTTCATTCGTCTTGCTAGCAGCTTCCTTCACCAACTGAGCGCCTAGGTTCTCAAAGACGTTGTCTAATTCAATGTCTTCGGCAACGGTGACACCATCTTTGGTGACTTTCGGTGATCCCCATCCTTTGTCCAAGACAGCATTTCGACCACGAGGTCCAAGTGTACTTCGTACCGCGCGGGCCAGTTTGGCAACTCCAGACAACAATGACTGCCGAGCCTTGTCGTCAAATACCATTTGTTTTGCCACGTCCGGATTCTCCTTCAAAGAGTGTTCCAAAAGCGTTTAATTCATATCAACGGAAATGACGTTCCATTTCCAATTCTCTTTATCTATCTGTTAATTAGCGTACCCAACAAGGAACATCAAATTAACGATCGATACAGTGGACAACGCAACACGCGTGCCAAAGTATCCAAAATATTCCAGAAACGGCTCGGAGACAAGCACACAGGCACTTATTATTTGCCGCTTTTCCCTTTACTTTAGCTCTCTTAAAAACGCAAAAAAGAGCTCTCAATCTAAGTAGTCCTCGTTTGCCACAGCGAAATCAAGGGAAATTGCTCGATGCCAAATTGGCAGGACGGCAAAAACAGGGTTTCTTGACGTGTCAGTTTGACAGAAATCCGTCGCAGCGTCTTTGGAAAACTAGCGTTGTACCAACTTAGGTGCAACTGTGAACGCGAATTTCACCCCAAACAAGGTCCTAATAGGATGGCTTGAAGAGCCCAACGCTAATCAATTCGCGGCGTGAAGTCGTCTTCAGACGTATAATTAGCCGCAAAACCCGCCAGCAGGGAAGCTGCATGGTCGATATCCTCCAGCGAAATCGTCTCCACCGCACTGTGCATATAGCGATTAGGAATCGTAACCAGACCAGTCGCTACGCCGCTACGATTCAACTGTATTACATTGGCATCGTTCGATGCACCTCGACCTATCGCGGCCAGTTGATATGGGATCTGATCCTGAGCAGCAACATCACGCAATTTTTGTACGACGAGCGGATTACAGTTGGGGCCGCGATAAACAGTTGGTCCAGCCCCCAACTTAATATCACCCTGTTGCTTCTTATCGATGCTCGGACAATCCGTAGCATGGGTTACATCCACGGCAATTGCGGCTGTCGGAGCAATGCCAAAGGCGCTCGTCCGCGCTCCTCTCAGCCCGATTTCCTCCTGAACCGTTGACACAGCAAAAACACCACACGTAGGATAGCGGTCTTTCGCACGCCTTAAAGCTTCGATCACTACCCATACTCCAGTGCGATTATCCATACAGGGAGCATTAGCCAGACCGTTTAGCATCTCCTGCATTCCGAGACTCAATGTTACGGGGTCACCAACTTCGACTAATGCCTCTGCATCTTCTTTATTATTGGCACCAATGTCCAACCACATATCTGTCAGCTTCACCACCTGCTTACGTTCCACGTCCGTTAGCAAGTGAATTGGTTTACGCGAAATAACCGCGTGCACCGGCCCGGTCGCACTCCAAATGACCATACGCTGACCAATTAACTGCTGAGGGTCCCACCCTCCAATCGTCTGAGCATAGACAAATCCGTTGTCATCAATGTGCGATACCAACATTCCAATCTGGTCACAGTGGCCTGCAAACATCAGCTTAGAGCCGGACTCAGGATTGATTGCACATATGACATTGCCATGAACATCTGTTGTAATTTCATCCGCAAAATCGGCAGCATAATCCCGAACGATCTGCTGCACGCGTTCCTCGTACCCGGAAGGGCCTGGCGTTTCCAGCAGATTCACCAAGAAATCCTTTGATCCCTGATCCATATTTTAGTTCCTTCTGTGTTTTTACTCTTCAGTTCCCTCTAACCATTTCATGCATTATCAAGACCAAACCCTGATATTTTGAGGGGTTTCCGGGATCCTTGACCATTTCAAAATATCGACCTAGGATGGCCTACCTATGCCTAGTCATCCGAATCGCCAACTATGAGTGTAACGAATCCATTCTGATAAACCTATCGGGGGCCTAGACAACACACTACGCTAAACTCACAGGCAGAGCATCCATGGAAAAAACAAAAATTGCCATCATCGGCCTAGGAACAGTCGGGACGGGCGTTGCCAAGCTGCTACTGGATCATGGAGATCGTACGGCGCGACATGCAGGACGTATTCCATGGCTTGAAAAAGTTGTCGTACAAAACCTCAGCAAACCACGCGACGTTGCAATCCCGGACGGAGTGCTAACCGACAATCTCAATGCTGTGCTTCAAAACCCTGAGATTACAGTCGTTGCGCAGTTGATCGGTGGTCTTGAGCCGGCCCGTACCATCATGTTGCAACTGCTTGATGCCGGCAAAGATATTATCACTGCCAACAAAGCGTTACTGGCCGTCCACGGTCCGGAACTGTTTGACAAAGCTCGTCAACTGGGACGTTGCATTGCTTTCGAAGCATCGGTTGCCGGGGGTATCCCAATCATTACTAACATTGGACAATGCCTGACCGCCAATCAGATCACATCACTTCGTGGAATCCTAAACGGCACATGCAACTTCATCATCACCCAAATGCAGGAGCATAGTACCGATTACGAAAAAGTTGTCAAAGAAGCGCAACGTCTTGGATACGCGGAAGCGGATCCAACACTGGACGTCAACGGCGCTGATACGGCTCAAAAACTTTCAATCCTTAGCCAACTCGCCTTTGGCGTGCGCGGAAACTGGGAAGACATTCCGTGCAAAGGTATCGATGATCTTGATATCGCTGATATCGGCTATGCTGATCGTCTTGGCTACCGTATCAAACTGCTGGCGATGGCCAAACTTGTAGACAACGAAGTTGAGATGAGTGTAAGCCCTACGCTGATCAAAAAAGGATCACCACTGGCCGAAGTGCAAAATGCGTTTAACGCGATCCGAGTACTTGGAGATGCTGTCGGCCCGGTTTTCTATCATGGACAAGGAGCAGGGCAAATGCCGACAGCCTCGGCCGTCGTAGCAGACATTATCGATACGGTCGTGGGACGCAGTCAGATCACTTTCAACAATCTTGAACTTTGGTCGGAAAATAATCGCCCCCGTTCAATGGCTGATGCCGGCCCGTCTATAAACCGATACTATTTGAGGATGCAAGTTATTGACCAGCCAGGAGTAATGGCTGAAATTACGGGCATCCTGGGCAACAACGGAGTCTCGATCGCTTCCATCATTCAACACAAATCCGAGAATCAGAACACTAATGCAACTGTTCCACTAGTCATCATGAGCCACAATACGACCCAGACTGCAATCACAAATTCTGTCATGCAATTCGAGCAATCGGAGAACATTGAAACGAAAGCGGTAGTCCTGAAAGTTCTGTAACGACATCCACTTCTCAAATTCAGGTAGTCACATGAAATATGCAATCATCATTCCCGACGGCTGTGCCGATGAACCTCAGGAAAGTCTGGGCGGTAAAACACCATTGCAAGCTGCTAACATACCGCATATGGATGCTGTGGTGCAAAAAGGCGTCATCGGTGCCGCCAATCATGTTCCGCTTCATCTTCCTGCAGGATCTGCAGTGGCCAACATGTCCCTGCTTGGCTTTGATCCTCAGCAGTACTTCTCAGGCCGCGCTCCTTTGGAAGCGGCAGCTCAGGGAATCGAACTTGGTCCTCAAGACTGGGGTATCCGCTGTAATCTGGTAACCGTTAAGAACCAGATGATGACAGATTTCACCGCAGATCATATTACCGATGAAGAAGCTACCGAGTTGTTGGCCACCGTCCAACAGGAACTGGGAAGCGACATTCTGGAATTCATCCCGGGAGTTAGCTATCGAAACCTGTTGATCTACCGTGGTGAAAAATCCGAAGCTCCATTCAGCAATGATACTCGTACAACGCCTCCGCATGACCTGACAGACAATTCTATTATCAACGATTTTCCACGGGGGCCCGGCAGTGATCTACTTAGTTCACTGATGAGCGATAGTGTTGAGCTATTCGAAGATCATCCGGTGAATCAACAACGAATTGCCCAAGGTAAGCTACCCGCGACCAACATTTGGTTATGGGGACTTGGAGTCACTCCCAAACTACCGGACTTCAAAGACGTTTACGGCAAACAGGGTAAGATGATTACCGCCGTTGACCTACTGCGAGGAATTGCAACACTGATCAATTGGGATTGTATCGAAGTTGAAGGTGCCACCGGGTATACCGACACAAATTATGCCGGCAAAGGTCAGTCTGCAATTAAGGCTCTCGATTCCACCGACATTATCTGTGTTCATATCGAAGCAACCGACGAAGCTTCTCATGAGGGTGATGCCTCAGCTAAAATCAAAGCTTTGGAAGAAATTGACACCCATATCGTCGGCCCCTTGCTCGCCGATCTGGAATCAAGGGGAGATTACCGAGTATTAGTTTCACCGGATCACCCAACGCCAATTCGCACTAAAACTCACAGTCACGGGATTGTGCCTTTTGCCATCGCAGGTTCAGGCATATCCGCTGACGGACAATCCAGTTATAACGAAATTCAGGCTGAAGCCTCTGCACTTCAATACCCTAATGGGCATCAAGTCATGAAGTATTTTCTCTCCTAAGCAAAATCACAATCCATCCTTTCAATCTCTGTATTAAGCAACATGCCAATCATCGTTCAAAAATTCGGCGGAACGAGTGTCGCCACTACCGATAAGATCCTTTCTGCAGCTCGGAAAGCCATTAAAGCCCAGCAAGAAGGCCATCAGGTCATCATGGTTGTCAGCGCCATGGGTAAAAACACCGATGCGTTGGTAAGCCTGGCTCATGAATTAATGCAACGCCCACCAGCCCGTGAAATGGATATGCTGCTCGCGACCGGGGAACAGGTCAGTGTTGCACTGACAGCAATGGCCATCATGTCTCTCGGCCACAAAGCCGTTAGTCTAACCGGAGCTCAAATCGGAATTCGGACGGATAACGTGTTCGGAAAAGCCCGGATTATCTCGATTTCCACGGACAGGATGCAAAAGCTTCTTGATGATGAAAATATCGTCATTGCCGCCGGTTTCCAGGGTATTGATGAAGAATTCAACATTACTACACTTGGACGAGGCGGAAGTGATACGACCGCCGTATCGCTGGCCGCAGTATTAGGAGCCAGTTGTGAAATCTACACGGACGTGGATGGCGTTTACACCGCCGACCCGCGTGTCGTGAAAACCGCTCGCAAAGTTTCTCATACCAGTTATGACGAAATGCTTGAAATGGCGAGTTTAGGAGCGGGTATAATGCATAGCCGCTCGATCGAATTCGCTAAAAAGTACAGTGTGCCGGTGCATGTTCGCAGCAGTCAAGAAGATACGGCAGGAACTATCATCTCCACCGTTTCTGAAGATCCGACCCGAGGGGTCAGCGGTGCCGCCGTAACTATGGACGAAGCACGCATCACCCTAACAGGAGTTCCAGACAAACCAGGTAGCAGCAACGCTATTTTCAGCTCCATTGCCCACGCCAATATCACCGTGGACATGATTGTACAAAATGCCGGCGTTGATGGTCTCTCCAACATCTCATTCACTGTGCCTTCAGCGGAACTCACTCACACTCTGGAAGCCGTGCAACCGGTGGTTGAAACTCTTGGTATTCAACAACTAACCCACCGTGACAACGCCTCCAAAATCTCGGTGGTTGGCATTGGAATGGCAGAACAGTCGGGAGTATCAGACCGCATGTTCCGTGCTTTGGGTGAACATGGCATTAACATCCATATGATCACCACCAGTCAAATTAAAATTTCTGTCCTAGTTGATCGCGATCAGGCTCTCGAGGCTATCAATGCTGTCCATCAAACCTTTGAACTTGACCGTGTTTATCCGGATGCTGTTCCGGCCGAATCACCACAGGCTACTCCGGCCACTGATCCGGCGGCAGCGGCTAACGAGCTTCAGGGCATGGAAGAACTAGCTATCACCGACATATCACTCGATTCCAGCCAAGCCAGCGTCTCCATCCTTGGAGTTACCGATCAGCCGGGAATTGCTGCCACGATCTTCGAAAAAGTTGCTCGGGAAAACATCATTGTCGACATGATCATCCAGAGTTATATAGATGATTCTGATATCGCTAATCTTAGTTTCACCGTTGACCGCAATGATGTGGACCGCACTGTAGCAGTCATCCAAGGGATTCAGGACCAAGTTCCCCTCCAGAAAGTCGTGAGTAACCCGACCGTGGCCAAGCTCAGTGTTTCTGGTATTGGATTAAGGAGTCACACCGGCGTCGCTATCCGAATGTTTCAAAGCCTCGCTGAAGCAGGATTAAACATCGAGATGATCAACACGAGCGAAGTGCGAGTCAATGTCGTCGTGGATGAAAGTCAGGGGCAAGCAGGACTTGAAGCTCTGAATAAAGCATTCGCGGACGTTATTCAGTCTGCCGGCTAGAAAATGGGCGATCAACTCGCTCGCAATCAATTCTCCACAGCTTCGGTTAGTACTTCTTCTTCGATGTAAATCGGTAAAGGCGGTTCACAGGTTACCGCAACTGCGATAGCATCCGATGGTCGTGAGTCCACTTCAATAATTTGCCCATCCACTTTAACTCGCAGCCGAGCGAAATATGTGTGGCCCTGAACTTCTGAAATCAGAACACTATCCAGTTCTCCACCTAAGGCATCGACCACGCTACAGAGCAAATCATGGGTCAGAGGTCGGGGTGCCTTAAAATCTTTGACCCGCCGTTCAATACTCGATGCTTCAAATATCCCGATTAGAATTGGAAACGTGCGTTCCCCGTCCACTTCTTTGAGGTAGATGACTTGATGGTCATTAATGTCACTGATGATGATGCGAGAAAGCTTTAATTCGATTGGCATCGGCAAGGATCTCCGAAAGGGCACATACCTGTGTACTTATGACGTATTATACGCTCAATTCAGAATTCAAATGAGAACTAAGTTTGACTACGTAAAGTTTCCAGGGATTTTGCCACCGATGAGACCTCTTCTTCCAGCTTCATTAGGCCTTCGCGCTCACGTTGCACAACTTCTTCAGGAGCTCTGGCCACAAAGTTTTCATTAGCCAGCTTCTTTTGCTTTCCCTGAATTTGCCCTTGCAGTTTTTGCAACAACTTTTCGTTGCGTTCAATCTCTGCCTCAACGTCAATAAAATTTTTCAAGTCTACAAATACTTCAATCTCATCAACTCGCACATTGGCACTGTTGACCGGCGGTTGGACATTCTTTCCCCAAGCAACGCTATGAGCGTTGGCCATGGACTGAAAATATCCATCCATCGGCTTTAGCAACTCTACAATTTCATCGCTGCAAGCCACAGAGAATTCGACTTCCTGCTTCGGAGCGATGTTCTGTCGACTTCGAATTTCCCGAATCGCACGCAAGACGTCCTGAAACAAGGAAAACTGATGCTCAATAACGGAGTCAATGTGTTGTCGGTTAACTTCCGGCCAAGTGGCAAGCATAATCGACTCGGTGGCATCACTAATTTCTGTGAGACCACGTTGTGGAGCAATTTGGGATAACAGTCCCCAAACTTCTTCTGTGATAAAAGGAATCATCGGATGCAACAACCGCAAAAGCTGATCTAACGCAAATGCCGTTACACGCTGAGCGATCGGCTTTGCTTCTGCATCCTGCATACGAGACTTTGTCATTTCAATGTAGAAACTGCAGAATTCATCCCAGGCAAAATCATAAATCGCTCTGGCGGCGTCAGCATAACCGTAATGTTCAAGTTTGTCGGTCACTTCTATCGTGACCGAGGACAAACGACTTAATAACCAGCGATCTTCAAAAGCCAATTGATCATCACTAACCGGTGCGGGTTCATAACCCGACAGATTCAGCAAAGTAAATCGAGACGCATTCCATAGCTTCGTACAGAAGTTTCTCGCTACTTCAAAACGTTCACTCACGACAGGCCCTGACGGCAATGCTAAATCCTCTTCTTTGCGAGCCCATTGAGTCCTAAACGCCTCACCACACTGTTTACACGTAACACGCGGTAATTCACGATTCTTCTTAGTTTGATCCATCAAGGTTCCGCAGTGCGGACACTCGAACTGCACCGGCATACGGACATCCTGTGTTTCTGTCGTCAGATACGCCAACCCGAATCGCAACGCATCCGGACCAAATTTATCAATCACATCAAGCGGATCAACGCCATTGCCTTTACTCTTAGACATCGTCTCCCCGTACCCATCAAGAATCTTCGGATGGATAAATACCTCATGAAATGGAACTTCGCCCATATTATTCATTCCCATCAACACCATACGTGCAACCCACAACGTAATAATGTCACGGCTGGTAATTAAAGTACTTGTAGGATAGAACTTCGCCAGTTCCGAAGTCTGCTCCGGCCATCCCAAGGTACTGTGAGGCCACAACGCTGAGCTAAACCAGGTATCCAGAACATCGTCTTCGCGAACGAATCCAGCTGCAGCAAACCTTTTTTCTACATCTCCATTTTCATCATTGATACATATGTGAATAA
Organism: Rhodopirellula sp.; assembly: GCA_002698965.1. Classification (GTDB taxonomy): domain Bacteria; phylum Planctomycetota; class Planctomycetia; order Pirellulales; family Pirellulaceae; genus UBA721. The sequence continues at coordinate 21,778 of PAAT01000014.1, forward strand.
CCGCAAACGTCTCGACAGCCTCGTCTCCGACCACACGACTCTGCTCATTCAGTTCGGCGGTCAATTCAACCTGATAGGCTGCTGCACCGGTCTGGACATCGACATCCTCTTCAAGGGTTGCCAGCCGGGTATCCAAATCTGCCTGATCCTGACAGGCATAGGACCAGATAGGAATCTGATGCCCCCACCATAACTGGCGGCTTACCGGCCAGTCACGCTTTTCTCCCAACCAGTCCAAATAACCCTTACGGTATCGCTCCGGAAAGATTTGCACGCGTTCATCTTCGACGGCATCCATAGCCGACTGAGCCAATTCCTGCATCCTTACAAACCACTGGTCAGCCAGATAAGGCTCAATCGGGGTTTTACTTCGATCAGAATGTGCGAGATCAATTTCGCGATCTTCAATTTGCTCGATGAGCCCCAGACGTTCGAGATCTTCGACAACCCGTTTACGAGATTCTTTTATCGTCAGTCCCTGATAATCACCAGCATTAGCGTTCAACGTCCCGTCAGGTCGCAGGATGTTTATTTTCTCAAGTCCACAACGCTGCCCAACTTCGTAGTCATTCGGGTCATGAGCAGGTGTGATCTTCACACAACCACTTCCCATTTCAGGCTTAGCCCATTCATCAGCCACCAACAAGATTTCTCGATTCATTAAGGGCAACATAAGCTTTCGGCCCGCCAATGCCATATCACGAAGCTTGATCAATCCCGGCAGGATCTCCTGTTGACGTTGGTCAAGAGCATCTAACTGGTTCTGAAGCTGTTCTTTTTCTCCCGCTGTAGCATCCAGCAGCTTCACCTCAAGTTCCGCTCGAACCTTTTCCAAAGCACGTTCCGGGTCCGGATGAACGGCAACCGCCGTATCGCCCAGCATGGTCTCAGGCCGAGTCGTGGCAACCGTCACGTGCGTGGGTTCGCCTTGCAGTGGATCTACAACGGGATACCGGAAGTGCCAGAAATGGCCCTGAACAACCGCATGAAACACTTCATCATCACTGACCGCCGTCTGCAAGAATGTGTCCCAGTTTACCAGTCGCTTACCGCGATAGATGTATTTCTTCTTAAAGAGATCAAAGAAGGTGGTGCGCACTGCCCGAGCACAGATTTCATCGAGCGTGAATCGCGTGCGTTGCCAGTCACAGCTTGAACCGAGCTGTTTCAGCTGAGAGATAATTCGTTTTTCATACTGACCTTTCCATTCCCAAATACGCTCTACTAAAGCCTGTCGGCCTAGATCATGACGTGTTTTATTTTCTTCTTCTTTGAGACGTCTCTCGACAACCGCCTGGGTAGCGATACCAGCATGGTCCGTACCCGGCATCCACAGTGTTTCAAACCCCTGCATCCGTTTCATTCGGGCCAATACATCTTGCAATGTATTGTTAAGAGCATGCCCCAAATGCAAAGCTCCTGTAACGTTAGGAGGAGGAATCACGATGGAAAAGTGCGGTTTGTCTGAATCCGGGTCTCCATGGAAATACCCTGCCTCGACCCAACTATTAAAGATACGCGTGCTCGCTTCCTTAAAATCAAAGCTTGTAGGAAGCGATTCTGATGAAAATTCAAAGCCCATTGGTACGCTGCTATTTCTTGATTAATGATCTATGTTACGAACAGACAGAAACACGGCGACGTGTTCTTACTCTTCATCCTTGTGGAGCTTGTATTCAATGGCATCAACCAATGCCATCCAACTGGCTTCAATGATGTTTTCACTCACCCCAACGGTGCCCCAAACGTCTTTTTCGTCTTTGCAATCGATAAAGACTCGGATTCTGGCGGCAGTTCCGGCGTCCGAGTTTACCACACGCACTTTATAGTCGACCAGATGCATCTCCCGTAATTGCGGATAAGTATCACTCAGTGCTTTTCGAATGGCAGCATCCAAAGCGTTTACCGGACCGTCACCTTCGGCAACTTCATGCCGCACATCATCATTGACCGTGATTTTTACTGTCGCTTCATTCGTAACCGTACCGTCGGCCTGCATACCAACTTCAACGTGGTACTTAACACGATTGAAATGCGGCTTGTAATTTCCCGCACACCGTTGCACCAGCAAAGCAAAAGATGCTTTGGCTGCTTCAAACTGAAATCCTTCGTTCTCCAACCGGACAACTTCGGCAAGAATCTCACGCATCAAGGCATCATCATCCGGAAGCGCATATTCGGCTGACAACGCTTTTACATTACTGCGACCAGACAATTCACTAATAAGAATCCGACGTTCATTACCCACAAGTGCCGGATCGAGATGTTCGTAAGTGCTGGCTGCTTTGGCTACGGCATGCGCATGCATACCACCTTTATGAGCGAACGCACTGCGACCTACAAATGGCTGCCCGTTACGAAGGTTCATATTGGCTGTTTCATAAACAAACCTTGACAGTTCAGTAAGATGTTCAAGATTAGAACCACCTAAAACGTCGTACCCCGTTTTCTTTAATGCGAGATTTGCGATCACTGAAATGAGATCTGCATTACCACAACGTTCACCAATTCCATTAATCGTTCCTTGCACCTGCACGGCACCGGCATCTACACCAGCCAGTGAATTAGCGACTGCTAATTCACTGTCATTGTGACAATGAATCCCAATGGCGACTCCAAATTCAGCCACAGCTTTGCCTGCGGCGATTGTTAGCTCTGCTATCTCTTCCGGCAGTGAACCTCCATTGGTATCGCATAACGCCACCAAAGTTGCACCGGCCTCGGCTGCGGAACGGATTGTTTCCCGTGCGTAGTCAGGATTCGCCTTCCAGCCGTCAAAGAAATGCTCGGCATCATATATCAATTCACGGCCTTCTCCCACAAGAAATCCCACGCTGTCTGCGATCATCTGCAAATTCTCTTCCAGAGTAACTCGCAATACTTCCGTCACATGGAAGTCCCATGTTTTACCAACCACAGTACAAACCGGCGCTCCACTATCTCGCAACGCCAGCATCCCTGGATCATCAGCAGCGTCGACGCCTCGTCGGCGAGTCATGCCAAACGCACAAACTTTAGCATGACTCAGATTCAACTCCTTCACTCGCCGAAAGAACTGCTCATCCTTTTCATTAGACAGTGGGTAACCACCTTCAATGTAATCAACGCCTATTTCATCTAACCGCTGTGCGATCTGAAGTTTGTCTTCAAGTGACAGACTCACACCCTCTCCCTGCGTACCATCACGGAGCGTTGTATCGTAAATCTGAATTGTCTTGGTTGCCATTTTCTTTCCTGACATGGGGTTAGTAACGGTGTTACTAAAAAAGCCCTGAAACCGTTAGCAGGTCTCAAGGCTTTCATGATGTTTTGATTTGCCTGGTACCTGCTTCTAGGTCAAAATAATTACACCGCCGACCACGAGACCGAGAATAATATTTCCGGCCATAATAATGTTCTTATTCACAATATCGTTGAGGTGACGCATCGGCAGGCAAAAGCAGAAAACCGGTTAATTACAGTGGTTTCCACCACCAAATTTTAGGTTAGGTGCAATCCTACAAGCTGTCAACCAACAACATCTCCGATTAAGGGAACTTCACTTTAACAACCGCTTTATGAGCATATTCCTTGGTTGCCAAAGGAGCATGTACATCCTGAGGCAAGAAGACGGCAAAGCTACCGCTTGGCACCTCGATCCAACTCGCTGGTCGATCATAAAAGAATTCGAGATCCTTTTCGGAGTCGTATGGCTGCTTGACTCGCTCCACAAACTCCCGCTCGAGCCAGCCAATTGTATCGACCCCCTCAATCACGTACTGAATATCCAGATATTTACGGTGTGCTTCAAGCATGGCCCTGTCACGGCCTACTCCATCACCTCGAGCGATAATAGCATACACTTCACGACCCTGAATCTCGTGTACACCATCTTCAAGCGTTGCTAAATCCGCTTGTTTAAGAAACTCAAATCCTTTTTGGATAAGCGGAGCAACACTGCAATAACTAGATGCATTAGCCAGACGATCAAATATCATTTTGAAACGTTTCCTCTGAGACGACTTATCACCATGATTGTTGGAACCTACTGATCAAATTCCTGATCGACTTCATCCGCCCAGGAATCATCTTCTTCACATTCTTCCCAAAGCTCTTCTTCCTCTTCGGCCCCGGCAACCGCCACCGCTGCTTTCTTTCGAGCTTTGGCTAACGAAATAGTAGGCTCTTCCTCTTCATACTCTTCCTCTTCATACTCTTCCTCTTCATACTCTTCGTCTTCATAGACATATTCGACGTCGTCATCGTCTTCTGCCTCTTCGTATTCGTCCTCTTCTGCCTCTTCGTATTCGTCCTCTTCCGCTACTTCACCGTCTTCGACCTCATACAATTCTTCCTCTTCATATTCGATATCGTCTTCCAATTCATCTTCATCCAGTGCCTCTTCTTCCAATCCTGCATCATCAACCTCGACCAATTCCTCCACCGACAAAAGGCTCTCATCTTCAAACTCGTCAGCATCAAGCGTTTCGTTGCAGGCCCTATCCTGTTGTATACCTGCTGTTCCAGAAGCACCACTTCCGCTGTGTTTGATCAACTCCCATTCCTCCATGGTCATCAAAATTTCCCGAGCACTTGAACCGTTGTGTTGGCCGACGATTCCGTCTTCCGCCATATAGTCAATCATTCGTGCTGCCCGACCGTACCCAATTCCTAATGCACGTTGCAACAAAGAGCAACTACCCCGCCCTTCGCGCAACACGACTTCAATCGCACTTTCATAGAGGTCATCCCGCCTTCGAATTGCCTCGGCATCGATCTCACCTTCCTGTTCAATCTTCAGATTCACAAGTTCGTGTTCAAACTTCTGTTCCACCAGAGTGCATTGCTCAACTACACGCTCGATCTCATTATCGGATAGGAAGGTGCCCTGCCCACGTACTAAAGTACTTGTGCCAGGCCACAGGAATAACATATCTCCGTTGCCCAGCAGTTTCTCTGCGCCCATTTCATCCAGAACAACACGACTATCTGTTCGACTTGCAACCTGGAATGCCAAACGAGCCGGCAAGTTAGATTTAATCAGGCCGGTAATAACGTCAACGGTAGGCTTCTGAGTTGCGAGAACCAAATGAATCCCGACGGCACGACTTTTCTGAGCCAGTCGGATAATATGTTGTTCAACATCCTTACCTGCAGTCATCATCAGGTCAGCTAATTCATCTGCGACGATGACGATATAAGGCATATGCGTCGGCACTTCATCCATTTTCGCAATCTTCGTACCCAATCGCTCACGAATCTGCTCTTCCCCAAGCTCATTAAAACTAGAAATATGCCTCACACCCGTCTGAGCTAAGAGATGATAACGCTCTTCCATTTTCTCAACAGCCCAGGCAAGAATTGCCTCAGCCTTTTTCATATCCGTAACAACCGGGTGCATGAGATGTGGTAACTTACCGTACACGGACAATTCCACCATCTTTGGATCAACCATTAGTAACCGCACCTCGTCCGGACGACGTGCCATCAGAATCGACGATACGATTGTATGCAGACAAACCGACTTCCCTGATCCCGTACGTCCTGCAATCAACAAGTGAGGCATTTTACAGAGGTCGACAGCAATGGAATTACCGGAAACGTCTTTTCCGAGATAAATCGGTATCGCCATTTTACCCGCTTTATCGTTTGAATCTTCAATCACCTCCCGCATGCGTACGAGTTGCTGTTCGCCATTAGGCACTTCGATCCCTACCGAATTTTTCCCCGGGATCGGAGCTACTATCCGAACACTTGGAACGCGTAAGGCAATCGCAATATCGTCGCTTAGACTGGTGATCTTACTCAGCCGCAAACCAGCTTCCAATTCGATTTCATACTGTGCAATCACAGGCCCCGTTTCAATATCAACTACTTTGACGTTGAAACCGAATTCCTTAAACGTCTTTTCCAAAATACGGGCGTTCTGCCGTACTTCGCTCTCCTGGGACTCAAAGTCGATCATTGCTCGTCGTTCGAGCAATTGGTTGCTGGGGACTTCATATCCAGCAAATTGGTCTGCAATTGTCGATGCCGATTCCAAAGATTCCATTAACTGCTCACGTTCAGTCTTCTCTTCATCCAACGGTGGCGCGGATTTGCCGATAACTTTGGCAGGAGTCGCCGATAGGATCGGCGTTTCAGCCCGGCTAAGGTCCTGTTCTGCCAGACCAGTTTTCTTTTTCATCTGAAAATGGGGGCGAGGCAATTTTCGACGTTTGCGTTTCTTTTTAGAAACCGGTTCCACTTGTTCAACGACTTGTTCCTCCTCATCTTCGAATTCACGCATGATGCGGGAAGAAACACGGCGACCACTGATCCTGATTTCGGGCTCAACCTGATCCTCCTGTTGGTTGTCGTCAAAGCCACTCACACTGAGCACCTCAAGTTCGTCATCCTCGACATTCATCACGTCCAAAACACGAACGGCTTTACGTTCTGCTCTTCGCTCACGGCGAGCCAAAAGAAACCTAAATGTGGCAAACAAAGTAGCGCGTATGACTTGAAAGGTAAGTTTGAGTGTACGTGCCACCCAACTAACGACCATATAATCGGTCGCTAACATCAAACCACCAAATATCAGACTTAGGGCAAAAATCAAACCACCGGTTGTTGCAAACGACCCCTGCAAGAACGTACTGAAAGATGCTCCCAACATCCCCCCGCTGCCCATCACGGGCCCCGGTGTGAAGGCGGGAATTGTTAGAGATAGGCACGTACAAACCCCACACAAGGAAATTATCCAGCCGGCTAACCTGATCGCCGGAGCATCAAAGCTCTTACGACGCAGCATGGCAATATCAACAATAACAAGGCAACCCACGACGTAAAACGCGCCGAAACCTAATAAGCCAAACACAATGTCAGCAGCTAATGCCCCCAGTTTTCCGCAGGCATTTTGTATATACGTACTTTCAGGGTACTCAATCAAATCAGCCTGATAGAGGTGATTAAATGGAGGAATTAAGTCTCCAATAGGATCATTCGGATGATAAGTCAGCAGTGCGGTCGCCAAAAATACACTTCCAGCACACAGAGTTAACGCTAACAGATCTCTTTTTATATCTCGTTCCAACATGGACACCACGAAAAAAGGGGGTGGTAATGGGTGTCAGCTTCCATGCCTGAGAATGTTCACCAAGTTAGTCCATTTGTAGGTGAACATGTTGAGTTATCTATAGGTATAGGAATACCTAAGTCTTACCTTCGACCAAGTCCGTGGCAAATGACAAGAAAAAACTTTGGGGATATCTTTATCGTTTTTTTTGATACAACCAGCGTGGTTCATCCGGTGAGTACAGCAGTCCTAACGATTATAAGGATAGAAACTGATAACACCGAGACGGGAATAACGGCCGCAGTCAGCTTAGTCTATAAAAAAGTTTTTAGTCGGTTTGAAGATCACCGTACCCTCGACTCTTTTCAAAACAGATAACAATTGCTGATCTGGTGAAACCCCAAGCGTCAAATCCCCCGGCACATTCTCCAACTCAATGGGACGGCCATGATACAACTCGCGTTGCTGCGGTTCTTCCAAAACCGTCTCATGAAATCCCGAAAGGATCTCCAGCGGATTACGCAACAACGATTCAACAGCTCCTGCTGAATCGAATTCGGGAGCCACTGCCTGCCCTATCTTAAATGCACCAATGGACGTTCGTTGCAAGTCTGTCATCACGGCACCGGTATGTAATGCTTCACCGATGTCCCGGCCTAAAGATCGAATATATGTGCCGCTGCTACATTTAATTTCGATTGTCAGAACAGGGTATTCGTAAGCTACCACTTCAATCTGCAACACATGAATTTCACGTGTTTGAAGCTCTACTTTCTCACCATTTCGGGCCAAATCATATGCTCGTTTCCCATTGACCTTTAATGCTGAAAATGCCGGAGGCATTTGCTGCTGAACACCCAAAAATGAAGCGACAACTGCCTTGACAGTTTCCATGTTTGGAACGGCAAGGACGTTACGGCCAATGACCTCTCCTTCAATGTCTTCCGTATTGCTTACTTTACCCAATTCGAAGGTACCCACGTAAGTTTTACTAACCGAGTGAATATATTCGGTGAGTCTAGTAGCTCGTCCAACCAGCAGCACGAGAACACCTGTAGCAAGGGGGTCCAACGTACCGGCATGTCCTACCTTTACGGGCCGAATCATACGTTGCACTACATTCACGACATCTCGAGATGTCATTCCCTTGGGTTTGTCGACATTGAGAATTCCAAACACCATGCATCCTTTGAAGCAGTAATTACGCCCTAATCAGTAAGATTTAGCTATTCTTCGAATTGCATCGGAATAGATACTAATCGCGAACCAATAAATTCCCGTGCATAAGGCCAATTTACGCTAGTAAAAAGCCTGCCTGAAGCAAAACTGCAATCCATAATATAGTGGTATACCGCTGGTCATGACTGTCTTTTAATAATAGAAAGTCCGGCCGCACAATTGAGACGACTAAGAAAAGTTCAACGGATATGAATGCTGAACCCTCATTTCCCACACTCCGAATGCGACGCCTGCGTTATAACGCTGGTGTGCGAAGCCTGACTCGGCGTACCCGTTTACACCCTGGTTCACTTATCCTGCCTCTGTTTGTGCGTGTAGGGGAAAATATCCGTCAGGAAATCGGCTCAATGCCCGGGCAGTACCAACTGTCGATCGATCAACTCATTGAAGAAGCAAAAGAAGCCCGGGATCTGGGGTTGGGTGGTGTGATCCTGTTTGGGATTCCTGATGAGAAAGATCATCAGGGAAGCGATGCCTTACACGCAGGCGGCATCGTTCAACAAGCTGTAGCTGCGGTTAAGAATGCGGTCCCCAACCTGTTAGTTCTTACCGACTTGTGTATGTGTGAATACACCGATCATGGCCACTGTGGTATCCTCCACGACCAGGCCGGGCTTACCGACGTTTCTAATGACCCTACATTGGAATATCTCGGCAAGCAGGCCGTGACTCATGCCGAGCAAGGCGCCGACGTCATTGCCCCCAGTGGTATGATGGACGGTATGGTACAGGCGATCCGCAGTGCTTTAGACGGTGCCGGATTCGCTCATATTCCTATCATGAGTTACGCAGCTAAGTACGCTAGCAGTTATTACGGACCCTTTCGTGATGCTGCTGAGAGTGCACCAAGCTTCGGAGACCGCCGAACCTACCAAATGGACCCTACGGCTCAGGCAGAGCAAGCTCTACGAGAAGTGGAGCTAGACGTTCAGGAGGGGGCAGACATGCTGATGGTTAAACCGGCGCTTGCCTATCTGGATATCATTACTCGAGTTGCCCAGACTTATCCCGGGATACCACTGGCTGCGTACAACGTCTCCGGCGAGTATAGTATGGTAAAAGCAGCTGCTGCCAATGGATGGATTGACGAGGCACGCGTCGTTGATGAAACAATGACCGCAATCCACCGTGCAGGAGCAGGTATTATCCTTACCTACTGGGCCAAGGATGTTGCTCGTCGGGTTTGCTCTTAGTTCTCCCTACTTCCTTCTTGATATATCTCTACCATTGCATGGCGATCCTGAAAATGTCCCACCAAAAAAGCCAACAGATCTTCGAAGCCGCTCAATCCCTTATGCCTGGTGGGGTAAACAGCCCTGCCCGAGCTTTTGGTTCGGTTGGCGGAACACCTCTCGTGATCGATCGAGGCGAAGGTGCCTATATCTACGACGTCGATGGAAATCGGTTAATCGATTACATTCAATCATGGGGCCCCATGATTCTCGGACACAAACACCCTTCCGTTGTTGCATCCGTCGAAGCTGCGTTAACCAAAGGGTTTAGTTTTGGTGCTCCAACAGAAGGTGAAAACGAACTCGCTGAACTGATCATTGCAGCAGTCAAGTCCGTTGAAAAAGTTCGTTTGGTCAACTCAGGCACTGAAGCCACAATGAGTGCTATCCGTTTAGCTCGTGGTTTTACCGGTCGCGATGTGATTGTGAAGTTCGCCGGAAACTACCACGGTCACGTGGATAGTCTGCTTGTTGCTGCCGGCAGTAGTGCGGCAACTCTGGCAGTACCCAATTCACCAGGTGTTACAGCGGGCACCAGCCAGGACACCTTGATTCTGACCTATAACGACAGTGAAGGGGTACGGCAAGCATTCGAACAGCACGGCAGCCGAATTGCCGGTGTCATCTTTGAGCCAGTCGTTGGCAACATGGGTTGCGTAATCCCAGATCGTGAATTTCTGCAGACGCTTCGGGACTGTACAACTGCCAGCGGAGCCGTATTGATCTTTGATGAAGTAATGACTGGATTCCGAGTTGCTTACGGTGGTGCACAACAGCTCTGGGAAATTACTCCGGACCTTACAACACTTGGAAAAATCGTCGGCGGGGGGATGCCTATCGGCGCTTATGGTGGCCGAGCTGACATTATGGATCATGTTCTGCCTGCGGGTAAAGTATTTCAGGCGGGCACACTCAGTGGCAATCCGATCGCCTGTGCGGCAGGAAGTGCAACCTTACGTGAATTGCGTGACAATTCACCATACGAATATCTGGAGACACTTGGGGATAAACTAACAAGCGGCCTTCAGCAGGCTGCCTCAGCTGCAGGACAAAATTGCTGCATTCAGCGTGTTGGGAGCATGATGACTCTATTCTTCAACCCCGGGCCCGTCCGATGCTGGGAAGATGCTGCTGAAAGCGATACCGAGAAATTTGGTCGCTATTTCTGGGGTCTGATCAACAACGGTATCTACATGCCTTGCAGCCAGTATGAAGCCCTCTTTATTTCAGCCGCTCACACCGAGGAAGACATTCAGGCAACAATTGATGCCGCTCGATCCACCCTTGCCAGCCTGTAATGTAACCGGACTATTTCCCGTCGTGCAGGCGGTCACCTAGAAAGTTATCCAATTCCTCAATCGCATAGATTTGATTGGCTGTTTCCGCAATCGGGTAAGCGATACGTCTAAACTCTACGGTACGTGCCTCGTCATCCAGAATGACGTAACAGCTTCGGGAATCTCCGTCGCGTGGTTGCCCAACGCTGCCGACGTTAATCATGACCTTACGATCGTCCAGATGATAGACATTTTCAAGTTGCATAAGCGTCAAGAACTCAAACTCCTCTGTAAACACGCCGGGCACATGCGTATGGCCCTGAAAGCAATATTTAGGAATCAGTGAGAACACCTTCTCAATTTTACGGCGATTATAAACATCTTCCGGGAAAATATATTCGTTAATTGGATTACGAGCACTTCCATGTACGAACAAGAATTCGTCCACGTGATGAGTGCGTGGTAGTTCTGCCAGAAATCGCCAACGCCGCTTAGCATCCTCCGAGTCTTCAGCATCAAACTCAAGTTGTTTACGAGTCCAAAAGATTGCTCGCTCTGCCGTAGTCGAAAATCCTTCTGGATCAAACAAAGCAGCCTGATCATGATTCCCCAGAATACACAGCTGAAAATTGGAAACTTCGTCAATACATTCCCGAGGACTGGGCCCATAACCGATGACATCTCCCAAACAGAAGATCTCATCGATCTGTTGTTCCTGGATATCCTGCAGAACTTTTTGCAGAGCAATCAGGTTGCCATGAATGTCACTTACCAGCGCCCGTCTCAAATGGTCACCTATCCGCCGTTGTCAATTTCCAGAGCGATTCCTCTTTAGCGACCAGCTCGCAGGCGGTCACCAAGAGAATTGTGTAATTCATCAATACTATAGATTTTACGAGCAGTTTCATCGTACGGATAGTTCAAGCGTCGAAATTGAACCCGCTTTGATTCCGAATCAAAAATTGCGTAGCTACTACGATTATCCTCATCACGCGGTTGGCCAACACTACCCACATTGATAAGGGCCTTCTGAGGTCCTAACTGATATTCAAAGTCACACTCATCCGGAGCGATAAAATCAAAATCATGAGTAAAGACTCCGGGAATATGCGTATGTCCCTGAAAACAATACATCGTCACTCGTTCAAAGATCAATTCGAGTTTTGGTCTTTTATAAACATCTTCCGGAAAAACATATTCGTTGGTGGGTTCCCGAGCACTTCCATGCACGAACATCACTTCACCTTCTACATGCGACCGTGGTAATTCGCCCAAAAAATCCCATCGACGATTAATTTGCGAAGGATTGCCCGAAGATTTCTCCAACTCGTCTCGAGTCCAGTACACCGCCTGCAAGGCAACAGGATTAAACCCATCGGGATCAAACAATGTTGCTTCATCATGATTACCAAGAATCGTGACGTCACAACGACGTATGACTGCATCCAAGCATTCACGAGGATTCGGTCCATATCCCACGATATCCCCTAGACAAATAATCCTCGTGATACCCTGCTCTTGAATATCGGCTAAGACTACCTGCAGAGCTTCATAATTACCGTGGATATCACTGATTAGTGCGTACTTCACAGACTGAACCTAAAACAAATAAAATCTACTTCGAATGTTCTATTGTGTGTCAAACTCTCAATCATATCTACCACAGATATAGAAAGTCCTTATGATTATATGGGTTCGTTTGTCGAACCAACCAATGTCATCAACAAACTTTCCTAATCCACGAGTTCGTGCCTTGAGAATTTTAGCGATCGAAACCACGGAGCGTCAGGGATCCATTGCGCTTAGTGAGTCTGGCTCCCTGCAATATCATCATCCATTACCTGCAGATGACCGCTCAGCCGCCACTCTGGCACCGGAGATAAAAACGCTTTGTGCTGCCCATAAATGGCACCTTGGAAATATCGATCGATTCGCAGTGACCACAGGCCCCGGTTCCTTTACCGGACTACGAGTCGGTATCGTGACCACAAAGACACTCGGCTACGCACTAGGCAAAGACGTCGTTAGCATTAACACGCTTGATGCTATCGCCATCCAGTCAAATCATACTGGCGAGTTGGAAGTTGTCATGGATGCTCAGCGAAACGAAGTATTCTCTAGACGGTATCTACTAGAGGAGGGGAAGCCGCCTACCCCCCTGACGGATGTCCTCATCATTGACGATCAGATTTGGGCAGAACAATTACCCGCAGGAATCAAAGTCACCGGGCCGGTACTCAAGAAGCTTAGGGAGACACTTCCTATCCACGTCGATGTCGAAAATGAAGCCAACTGGGCTCCCAGAGCAGAAAGTGTTGCTCTTCTTGCCGCCACTGCCGAGCCAATTTCGTCTCCTCTGGAATTGATGCCAAATTATTTCCGCAAAAGTGCAGCCGAAGAAAAGTACGCTCAAAACAAAAGTGAAGCAGAAAACCGTTCCGGCTAACACACAGCTGAAATATCTATTTGCCAATACAAAACGTACTGAAGATTCGATCCAGAATATCGTCGGTATAAACCGTACCCACGACCAAGCCAAGTTGATTTAAGGCCGTTCGCAATTCTGCCGCAACCAGCTCTTCAACCCATTTTTGATCACACAAGCCTAACGCTCTCTGCACACTTTGTCTGGCGGTTTCCAAACTGTCAAAACAGCGGGCAGCCGTCTGCTGTACCACGGGCCCTTCCGTGGCCTGCTGACTAAGCAGACTTGCCAAATGCTCTTTTAGCGTCAGCACTCCGTCTAAGGTATAAGAAGTCGCCACGTGAGCAGCCGTATGAAACTTAAATTCTGGAATATCCTTCTTTGTACAAACTACGACTCGTGTCCCCACAGGAGTTTGCTGTAGCTGCTCAATTTCCCAGGCATCCAACTCCCGACTACCGTCAATACATAAAATTTCGACGTTCGCTGTTTCCGACTGTCGACTAGTCATTCCCTGAGCTTCTGATTCGATTTCCGAGAGCTGGTCACCACTTAACTCAATGCCTGCGGTGTCAATCAGCGTGCAGTCAATTCCATCAATACTCCAATAGCGAGTTACATAATCGCGTGTTGTTCCAGCAACCTCAGAAACAAGGGCTGCCTTTTCTCCCACCAAGGCGTTAAGCAAGCTGCTTTTACCTACATTCGGTAATCCACGTAAAAGAATCCGAACATGGTTGGATTGTACAAGGCGGCTATTTAGTTGCCCGAGGATTTCTTCCAGCTGTTTAGCAACCGCAGCGACCTGAGTACGAAGTTGGTCCTGTGAAATAAATTCGATATCCTCCTCCACAAAATCCAGCCCTGCTTCCAAATGAGCCAACAACTCAAGCATCTTGTCACGCAAGGCTTGTAAATTTTTATTAAGGCCTCCCGCCAATTGACTCAAGGCAACGGACAATTCCTGCCGGTCAACGGCATCAATCACCCCCAAGACCGCTTCAGCCTGCGTCAGATCCAGCCTACCAGCCAGAAATGCCCTCATCGTGAATTCCCCCGGTTCGGCAATACGGATCTGCTCACCACCTTCCTGGCATGCAAAATTCAAAGCCGCCTGCAACAGCGGTGCGGCGCCTGGCAGATGGATCTCAACCGAAGGCTGACGGGTATAACTGCGATGATCCGGCCAACAATAAAACTGAGCTTTACAAGCAGGGAACTCACCTATGCGGAGAGTCCCGGCGATCACTGTCGGCTGCTGGAGCTCTTGCAGATCAACGGGTTCATTAAGCATAGACTCGAGGCACACTATGGCCTCTGGACCACTGATCCGAACAATACCCCGTTGAGCCTGCCCCGCAGCAGATGCAATTGCACAGATGGTGTCATCGGTATTAAACAAACCAGCGCCCCTATACGTCACGATGGCCGCAGCAGCCTAGCGTGACTTCTCTAGCGTCGACGGCGACCACCACGAAGGCTATCAAGCTGCTTGCGTCGCTCACTATTACCATCGCCAGAAGCCTGGGAACGTTTTTGATTTTCAGCCATTTCCATCATCCGAGCCATGAAACCTGGTTTCTTCTTTTTTAGGCGACGCTCCTCCGCCAATTTTTCTAAATAGGCATCTGGATCAGCGATTTTAGGCAATAACTTACGTTCTAGAATCCCCCAGGTGCTGGACGCTATAAAGTATATACAAAGACCACTGGCAACACGGAAAAACATGAATCCCATGAACAAAAACATAAACTTCATCATTCGCTGAGCCATGCGTTGAGTATCATCAGTCGCCGGAGGAGTGTAAATCTTCTGCTGCAGAAGGAATAAGAAAATAGTAAGTAGCGGCAACAAATTCAGATAAGGCCCAACAAGTCCTCCACGATTAATTAAAAACGACGTCGATTCCCCAAAGTATTGGAGCATGTCTGGCCCCGCGAGGTTGGTACACCAATCCAACCCTGGTAGTAAAGCCTGCCCACGCAGCTCAACGTCGACCATAATACTTCGATAGAGACCGAAAAAGATCGGCATCTGAACAAAAACCGGCAAACAGCCGGCCAAGGGGTTATAGCCATACTTAGCAAATAACTGCTGCTGCTTCATCGTTTTTTGACGAGGGTCATCTTTGTACTTCTCATTAATCTTTGTCATCTGCGGCTTCAAAAAGCCCATCATCTGAGTACCACGCACTTGCTTACGGCTCAGCGGATGCATACAACCTCGGACAAGGATCGTAAGCATAATAATGGCGACACCATAGTTGCCAACAAGTTTCTGGAAAAAGTGCATGATTCCACTAAGAGGTCGAGCGATAGCACGGAACCATCCGTATTCAATCACATTGTCCATCCCGTAAAACTGCAAGAGCCCATCAAGTTTTGGTCCTACAAACAGTCGCAAGTCATTACTCACTGTTGCTCCGGCGGGCACTACAAATTCGTCACTGTCGATAAAAAATGAGGTGTTTGGAACGCTGGCTGATTTCTCCGTCACGCCTTCAATCGGTTCAGCCAGGACCGTACGAACATCACTAATGGACAATCCGATGCCCGACTGCTCACCGGCGTCAACAAAACCTGCTGCGAAGAACTGAGAGTCCGTCACCAGATAATTCAAAGTCGGTTCCGTTTCTTCGACTTTCCAAATCGAAGAAGAAGGCTCTTCTTTATTTTCCCGTGCGAATTCGAGAATTGTGGCGGCGCGAACATCATCTTCATTGCCATTTAAGCTCCACTTCACATCGCGTGTTTTCCCAACCGAAGTCCACCAGGATTCATTGACGATACTATTGGGGCCATACTGACGTAAAGCAAGCCGCTGTGATGCATCCCCTTTGTTCGTAAATGCGAGGCTTAAACCTATGTGATATGACTGGTCGCCACTTAGTTGAGCCAGTGAATATGTTTTAGAAACTTCAATCTGCCCACTCAACGGACCGGTCACTGTTTTCGCAACCTCACTCCCTGCATCCCCAATTTCTTCCGGTGCTTCGACGACACCTTCTACGTTATCCAACAATAATTGGAAAGTAATGGTTCGCTCATCACGACCAGCGATCGACCAGTTACTTTGCATCAATGAAGGAACATTAGCGGGATCATTATTGCCAGACATCTGGTCATTAATAAGAGTTAAAGTTGTCCGCAGGGAATTATCCGGTCTATTGGGTGTATCCTGTCCCGGATCCACTGGAGGATATGGTTGAGGGTCAATGACCTGTAATGGTTTGTCGGCCAACTCGACTTCTACGGAAGCCGCTTCGCCGCCACGTTCGTACTTGACCTCTACCCTCTCACCAACGACCGTTTGTCGTAAAGCCTTGTCGATATCTTCACCGCTCGCCAAAGGAGTACCGTGGACTGAAGTCAGTACATCTCCGACCTGAATCCCGGCAAGGTGAGCGGGCGTCCCATCTCCCACAACTCGCACTTTAACTCCGACACCATTTTCGTCGACGGGGAGCGGAGCCAAATACCCGAGGTATCCATGCTTAAACTCAATGACACCGTACTTCAATTCTCCATCATCATCGCGTTCCACTAATTCGACGCGATCAAGCGTTGCCCCTTGGGAATTAAAGTATGCCAGATACTTTTCCCCCTTAGCAGGATCATAGGATCCTAAAGCGACGAAGACTTCCTCCTGCTCACCAACGAGCAGAGGTTCAGCTTTCACAACCTCCGCAGGTTGTTCGGCACCATCTTCAATCGACGGAGGCTCCGGGGCAATCCCGAGCCAACGCATAGCAAGCTGCGTAACAATCAGCATAATACCGAAGAGCAACATGAAGCGCACGAAAGAGTTCTGTTTTTCCACCGAGATCGTCCTTCAATGGTGAAGTGATTTAAAACGTTATTCTGACGCAGCCCCTGAGATCTGCAAAGAACCAATCTTACAACTAAGAAAGCCCTTGTATCTACACTTTGTAAATACAAGGGCTTTTGTATTTTTAGGTAGCAACGGATTAATACAAATCGTAATCGCCGCCGTGGCTATCCTTATGATCTTTTGGTTTTTCGGCAACCAATGCATCACTCGTCAGTAATAGTGTTGCCACACTAGCCGCGTTGGCTAAGGCAGTACGCGTAACCTTTGTCGGGTCAATCACCCCAGCGGTCACCAAATCTTCATAGGTGTCCGTCAAAGCGTTGTAACCATAATTACCTTTTCCACTGAGAACTTTTTCACAAACGATTCCACCATCCTGACCGGCGTTAGATGCAATCGTATTCAATGGAGAACGCACGGATCGCAGCACGATTTCAAAACCGATCTTTTCGTCATTTGTCAGGTCCGCAGGTACTTTGACCTTAGAGCCTGCTCGTAAAAATGCGACGCCACCACCCGGAAGGATTCCTTCTGAAGCTGCAGCACGAGTAGCGTGCAGAGCGTCTTCAACCCGGGCTTTACGTTCTTTCATTTCACTTTCAGTTGCGGCACCAACATTCACTTTGGCGACACCACCAGAAAGCTTCGCCAAACGTTCTTCCAGCTTTTCACGATCATAATCACTTGTTGAGTTATCAATCTCACGACGCAACTGTTCGATACGAGCTTTGATATCGCCCTTCTTACCTGCACCTTCGATGAGCGTGGTGTTGTCTTTATCAACAATAATATTCTTTGCGCGACCAAGATCCGTCAACTTGAGTGAATCAAGCTTGATACCGAGGGTTTCAAAAATGGCTGTACCACCGGTAAGAATCGCTATGTCTTCCATCATCGCCTTACGACGGTCACCGTAACCTGGGGCTTTCACAGCAACACAGGCAAAGGAACCACGCAAGCGGTTGATAACAAGCGTGGAAAGAGCTTCACCTTCAACATCTTCTGCCACGATCAACAAGGGCTTACCCTGCTGAGCAACTTGTTCAAGCAGTGGAACCAGATCTTTAATGTTGCTGATCTTCTTTTCAAAGACAAGGACGTAAGCATCTTCCAGCTCTGCTTCCATTGTGTTCGGATCCGTTACAAAGTAGGGAGACAGATAACCACGGTCAAACTGCATCCCTTCCACCCATTCAACTTCGGTTGAAAGGCTTTTACCTTCGTCAACAGTGATCACACCGTCTTTGCCAACCTGTTCCATAGCGCCAGCAAGCAGTTCACCAATTTCACGATCATTGTTTGATGCGATGGCCGCAACATTTGCCATTTCTGCACGATCTTTGATCTTGATTGACATCTTCTGCAACTGAGTCGTGATATCTGCCACGGCTCGTTCAATACCCTGCTTCATTTGAATTGGGTTAACCCCAGCCACAACAGCTTTCAAACCTTCAGTAAAGATCGCTTCAGCCATTACTGTCGCAGTCGTCGTACCGTCACCGGCGACATCACTTGTCTTACTTGCTACTTCACGAACCATTCGAGCGCCCATATTTTCATAGACGTCTTCCAGATCGATTTCCTTTGCAACGCTAACACCGTCTTTGGTGACAGTTGGTGAGCCGAAGCTCTTCTGCAAGATAACGTTACGGCCCTTAGGTCCCAATGTTACCTTTACAGCGCGAGCCAATTTAGAAACACCTCGACGAATTGCTTCACGTGCTTCCTGATCAAAAGCAATGATCTTAGCCATGAGATTAACTCTCCCTTTGTAGTTTATTACCTAATCTGAGCAACGGCCTGAGTAGCAGACGTTACCCAGCATTTGTTTTCAATTATTCGATGACAGCCAAAACGTCAGCTTCTCGCATCAACAACAATTCATCATCGTCAACGCTGATTGCTTCTCCAGCATAGCTGCTGAATATAATACGGTCGCCGGGTTTAAGCTGCAGTGGAATCTTAGATCCATCACTGGTCATGATGCCATCGCCAATACTTACGACCGTACCACGAGCAGGAGCGTCCTTTGCAGAATCAGGCAAGACGATACCTCCAGCTGTTACTTCTTCGGATTCATCACGCTTTACAACAATGCGATCACCTAATGGTTGCAATTTTGCCATCTGTGTCCCATACCTCCGGAATCAATGCTTGTTTCTGGCAAGCTGTAATCTGTTATTAACGATTCACTAGTTCATCTAATTATTATTTGGCAACTCAAACTGGATTGTCGCAAGCGACAATCCATCTGAGAAGGGTTTGAATTAAGAGCAACTAGCGTGCCAAAACTAAATGGGCACAAGCACGGGCACTTAAGACATCCCATAAAGGATTAAAGATAAGTCAAAAAAGAGCGTTTATCTATGGGGGAGCTTTAGTTTTTTGGATATTTCAGTCCCCAGCCGAAATCAAATCGCTGCCATTTTGACAGATTGTCATTTCAGTCATCGAACAACCTGCCAAATTGGGTAACCCGTAGTCTTTGATTACATAGGAATAACCTAGTGTCATACCCTGATCAACATTCCTCTAATTGATTTTTTACTTGGACGCTGCACAATGTATACTTCAGTGTTGTTTACCCAGATAAATTCATCTCCTCCACAACTAGTCAACTGCTGCACTAATTTTCTGCAAAGGTTCCATTATGCCGATTCCGGTCTCTTGCCAATGTGGCTACCAAGTCGATGCACCCGATCATTATGCAGGTCAGCAAGTAACATGTCCTCAATGTCAGCAGCCACTGTCTATCCCAGACGCCTCGGCCCCTATAGCAAGCGACGGCCTCGGCAGCGCACTGGAAGGAATGG
>PAAT01000015.1 GCA_002698965.1 Rhodopirellula sp.
CGTCTCTTTCCCCCAGACCACCACAGGTTTACCCTGTTGTACGACCATGTGGTTAGTAAACAAATTCGAAACCGATACCTCTGCCTGAAGTGCCGAAAAACTTCCCAACAAACAGATCATCGAAAAGATTACTTTTCTCATTTAAAAGACCTCATTTAGATTTCTATAACTCGCGTTACCAACCAGTTAACGATATTTATCTTTACTTATTTAATTGTTATACCGCTTCTCAGGATACCGAAAAGTTTCTTCGACATCCGGTGAGTAGAGGGAACGGTTTGTCGCATGAAAACCATACTTACACCAGCATCAGGAATCACACGGAACTCCGTATTGGCATAACCACCCCAGCCGTATTGTCCAAGTGGTTTATCGGCCCCTGATATTTCTGCTGTTTCCACCGCGAATCCTAATCCAAACGACCTACCCCCACCAGGGACGACTTGATTCCTGAACATCTCTTTCAATGTCTCTTCTTTGAGGATACGCGTACCGTTGATTTGCCCCCAGCCAGCTAACATTTGTGAAAACTGACTATAATCTCCGATGGTGCTGACGAGTCCACCACCACCACTGTGGAACTGGAAACCGTCGCGGTAAGCGCTGTCACTCCACTTATCAACGATCACCTGACGATCACCTTCCCAAGTATGACATGAAACAAATCGATTCAGCTTGCTCCTGGGAATATCAAAAAACGTATCATTCATATGGAGCGGTTTGAAAACCGAACGCTTCATATATTTCTCGAGAGATTCTCCAGACCAAATTTCGATCAAGGCTCCGAGAATGTCTACACTCAGCCCATAAGTCCATTTCTCACCGGGTTGATGCTGGAGAGGGATCTCAGCAAGTTGATCAGCTGCTTCACGAATAGACATCTTAGGTGGGTACATCCCGTTGTGTGTGTAAAAGACACCGCGAGAGTGGTATTCCTTACCGAATGGGGTGCCCGAGGCGGGGCTGTAGCTATAACCGGACGTGTGAGATAGCAAATCCCGCACGGTGACAGGACGCTCAGGTTCACGACGAGTCATTTTACCGTCCACAACAACTCCGACTTTGACCTTCTTAAAAGACGGAATGTAGTTCGCCACCGGATCGTCCAGTTTGAACTTACCTTGTTCCCACAAAGTCATCGCCACAACAGACGTAATCGGCTTGCTCATCGAATAGATTCTTAAGAGAGAATCTAATTTAAATTCCAATTTATCTTCCGAGTCATGATAACCCTGAACATCAAGGAGTACTTGCTTGCCATGGACATGAACGAGAATCATCCCTCCTTCAATCTCCCCTGCTTTTGTGGCTCGGGCAATTTCATCCTTTACTGCCTGACTCGCTATACCACTGAGGGTCGTATCAGCCTGAGCATAAGTTGTCGCAAATAGGAACAGTACCGTTAGTAGTATTTTCTTCATCTTGCTTCATCATTCCGGGGGAGCGGGTCAGTTACTTCATTTTCTTTGGATCGATCTCGACATGTTTCACGGTCTGTCTTCGCCACGTGTAGACCACATGAATTGTACCCGTATCATCCTGGATCACCGTCGGATATGAGTATTCGCTTTTATCTCTTTCCAGCGTGAGTACGGTTTTCCAATTTTTGCCATCCCGGGAGATTGCAACATTAAGCATATTACGATTCCCTGGAAAAGGAGCACGTCGAGTGGTGTGGTTATAGATAAGAATCTGTCGACCGTCCTGAAGCGTCGTTGCATCCGTTCCGGCATTTGGGTTTGGTAACGAGGTTGCCTCGGGCTTCGTCCAGGTTTTCCCTCCGTCGCGAGACCAGCTTTGCACGAGAACGCTCTCCTGAGTTCGACAGAGAACCTGCATCGAGCCATCTTCATATCGCAGGATACTTGGCTGGATAGCATTGTATTTTTCGCCCTCGTGAATGGGCCCAATGACTTCCCAGGTCTTACCACCATCCGGTGAACGTTCAAAGTGAACCCGCCAATTATTATGTTCGGTACTGGAAGGGCACAGAAGACTGCCATCCGCCAATTCAATGGGTGGATTTTTGACAGGCCCGATCAGGTGGCCAATCGCTTTATCTTCTCCGAGCTTGATTGGTTTGCTCCATGTCCTGCCACCATCTTTGGAAGTCATTTGCATGCCCCACCATGAATGCGGTGTGGGACCAACTTTATAGAAAAGGACAAGCGGACCGTCGGTTAATTGAAAAAGAACCGGGTTCCAGCAGGGGTAACGTACTTCTTCCGATTCGACACCGTTGACGACCTCCACAGGCCGAGTCCATTTACCACTCACTTTCCGGGATACCCAGATTCCTACATCCGGATTCTTCTCATGAGTGCCTCCAAACCAGGCTGCTACCAACCCCGTTGGCGTGCTTTCAATAGTGGACGCATGACATTGCGGCGTTTGACGCCCTTCAAGCGGGTAGATCCATTCCGCCGAAGTCAGGCCATTCGCACCAATCGGTGTTACCGTATCAAAGACCGACTCGTCTGATAATCCCGTCAGGGTTGTAAGCAAGCAAATAATGAAGATGGAGATTTGACGCATAAGATCTGACCAACGTACCGCTAAATAGATTTCGTGAATAAAGACTCTCCTTCCATCATAACGCTTTGGAATTCGCCGGTGTGTTATATTGAGAAACATGGCCACTACCTCTCCACAAACAAGTCGACGGTTTGCTCATACTGAGTGGGGGTCAGCGCGCCGTAAGGCCGTGATGATTTTGTCCGCTACGATGCTGGTGGAGATTCTCCTGCAGTTAATTCCTGCTATGCAAAGTCTATTACTGAGTTCGACAGCGACAGAGGAATCTCAGCTTAATCGCTGGGTTTACATTATGTTGCTGGCTGGCATTATGCAAATCGGACTACTCGGTTATATGCTGTTGTTTATTGACTGGGTTACCTTGTGGGCGGCGACCCTGGGGAATCTGTTCTTTATCGCAGCCTATGCCGGATTGTTTGCGATTTTAATCTTGTCCAAAGGACAAAATGACATCCTTTCTTATTTACAGTTAGACTTAGAGCAAAGCCCGGCTGGTAAGCAGGCCATGTGGTGTATGGTCTGTATGTTTATGTTGATCGCTCAAAGTTTTTTTGCCGGACGCTACGCTCGTCGGTGGAAACGCGATAAATAGGTCATGGAATTCTGGCAACTTCTTCTGTTATCCATTATTCAGGGGCTCACTGAGTTTCTACCGGTCAGTTCATCCGGTCACGTCGTTGCGTTGGGCACTTTTATCGGCATGGAGAGTACACAACTGGATGACGTAAACATTGCCTTACACTTTGGTACACTTTTGGCAATTTGCTTTGTGTACTTTCAACAAATTAAGAACTTGTTTTCCAGCGAACAGAAATGGCTGACTTCTCTGGCAATCGGTTCCATTCCTGCCGGGGTGGTGGGTGTGACATTACTGATACTCGATTTGAACGAAATGCTTCACCAACCGGAAATCGCGGGGAGCATGCTCATTGTGACCGGATTATTTTTGTGGTTCGGCAAAGTGGAGGAAGAGTCCAACCCGAACGTGAAAACGTTCGTCTGTCTGAAAACTGCATTGGTTATTGGCTTGCTGCAGGCCTTTGCAATTTTGCCCGGGATCAGTCGTAGTGGAGTGACGATTGTTACTGGAAAACGCATGGGATTGCCATCTGCGTTAGCGGCAAGGTTTTCTTTTTTGCTCGCGATCCCAATAATTGGGGGAGCGAGTGGAATAACTTTATATAAGTTGTTGGCTGATTCCAGTGAGAAGTCAGTGGAATTAGCGCCTCAACAGGGGACCAACTTGTACCTATTATTAATAGGGGTGATTGTTTCAGCGTTGATTGGATATTTCGCTTTACGCTGGTTACTTGGCATAATAGAGCGAGGAAATTTCCATCGGTTTGCATTTTGGTGTATTCCTTTGGGTGCCATATTGCTGATATATTCACTTTACGGTTGATTTTCAACCAAACACTACACGGGGGCGAAACTGGATTCGACCGGATAGCCTGAAGTGTAAGTGGCGTATCGAGGTTGGTCAGTTGGCCTCGTTAAAAGCTGACCGAATAATTTTAATTGCAGATAACAATCTTGCATTGGCTGCCTAAGTAAAGGTAACCCGGGCTGAAAGGTTTAGCTGGAGAGCTTTGACTGCCCGTTGAAAATCCAGATCGATAACTGTCATGCCCGACACGCAGTCATCTAAATTCCGTTTTGGGATCGCGTTTGGACAATCATGTTGAACGGAGTGTTCATTCGTTAAATCAAAAGTTCAACTACATACGTAGAAGCTTGCATGGAAATATTGCGGGACGCGGGTTCAATTCCCGCCGCCTCCACTCAGTCGGGTTGAACAACCCGTCTCGATTCAACCAAGGCCCGTTGGTCACCACCAGCGGGCCTTGTTCGTTTCGTAGCTGTATCGCCGGTTTTACCAACTTTTGTGTAATTCGTGACGAATGAAAACGCGTGCCGCACCCACGAGTCATGCAAACCTATCACCATGAAAAATCAGTCCTTCACGAAATGGTGGGGGCGCAACGGCACTCTATCCCCCCCGTTCTCTTGTCTTTGTTAGCGACGTTCGGTCTATTCAGAGCCCTTCACCTTCTTGAGCTTTCGAGGAAATACTATTTCCGCCCAGACGGGTTTGTGATCAGACAAAGGCTGTTGCAGCTCGATGATACCTCCGTCTTTTGCCTGGCCACCAGACAGGCTGTTGTACAAAATGTGATCGATGACACCGAGACTCTTCTCGGGATCCTGGGCGTTGTATGTAAACTCCTTGGAAAGATCAATCTTCAGATCGTTCCACGTTGGTCTAAATCCCGCCGCCTCAACCGTTTTCATAGCAGCGTCGCCAATCTTGTTGTTGTAATCCCCAACGACGATAACCCTTTCGCTTGACTCCTCAGGTAGAACCTTGGTCGCAAGGCTATGCGCATGGCCATCATTGGCGCCCGACTTGCAGATATGCAATGAATAAAATGCGAATGACACGCCATCGATCTTAGTCACAGCTCTTACAGCAGATGCGGGGTTCCAGCCACGGCCCGTAAGTTTGTATTCCTCAGCACCCTCTAACGGTGTCCTGCTGAGAATCGTTTTGTATTTGTCCTTGTGATTCGCAGAGGATATCTTGCCTACAAAACTATATTGCATCCCCAGCACCTTGCCGACGCGAGCCGTCCAATCACCATCTGGAGCTTCGTCAAAACCGATAACATCCAACTTGTATGACTTGAACATCTCGCCAATCTGTTCCGGGGTCGCACTTTTGCCGAACTCAACATTGTAAGAAGCAACACGAACTGTAATCGGTTTGTCAGGTTCGGAAGCGGCAAAACAGAGTGTGGCTCCGCAGATGTATGTCACAACAAGCGAAAATAATTTAATCGCTTTCATTCTAAACTCCTCCATTCGATAAATACTTTTTTCACGCCGCCCCACAAGGACAACAGGCATAGATGCGTTGTCTTTGAATCTTTTTCTACTTGTTTATACATTCGATCTGTTTCCAGACACCGTACTGCTTTTGGTGGTGCAGTGTAACTCCAGGTCCGTCACTCCGCCAACTCCTCCAAATTGTCGCCGCGATAGATATTGTAAGACATGACCTTTACGCTCTTAAGGCTAGCACTTTCCTGAAGCATCACCCCCTGCCCGTCGGGGACGAGCTTGCCCACTAATTCGTTCATTTCATTTTCCGAGGGGTGAACTGAAGTACCGAGTCTCCACTCTCAGATGACCCATGTTTGAATATAGCCAGATAGAGATTGTCTTCTTTTACGGTGAGATAATAGGGTGTCACTCCACTGGGTACCAAGCTGCTCAGATCCGTCCAATTCCCGGTGACGAAATCATCAAGCGTTTTGAAGCGGATGAATTTATTTTCATCGAAGTCCGATCCATCAGCATACGATTCGGTAAAGTAGCTGGTCGCATACCAGAGACCGTTAAAGAATTCGGCGTCGTTAAGCACCAGTCCAGTCTTGGTCCAGGAACCTGCTGATCCACTCTTCCCTGTTGGATCGAAACTGTCGTAGATCTTGAACGTTGGCTTCTCCCAATCCAGGATCTCCACGATCCGACCCTTCGACGATCCGATCGCATAGAGTCTGCCGTTGGCAAAGGTCAGTGCCCGCGCGTAACCCTGAAGTGGTACTGAAATCGCACTTTCATTCTCACCGATCGCGGTAAAGCGAAAAACATGTCCGGAATTAGGATTGATGGCATAGATCCAACCGGTCGCCGGATCCAGCACGATATCATGCGGACGCTTAAGCGTAACGTTGGCAATCGCTTTGGTCTGAGCGGTGATCGTTTGACTGGAAAGATCCGCAAACGAAATGATGCGATGATTATCCGTGTCGTTTGCATAGTACAGCTTGTCTGCCGGATTGTAGACAAGCGAGTGCTGACCGAGAACCGACAGCGGCGATACTTTGAATGGAGCGGCGGGGCTTTCCCGGAAAACAAATCGATTGTTGTCCAGGTCAGTCACAACCTCCTGACTGCCCGGACCAAATGCTATGTGAGTGGATCCCTTGAACCGTACCAGATCATCGCTACCGGGGGCATAAGTCGTCACTTCTAGACCAAAACCCGATGAACTACTAGCCCCAGAGACGCGGGGGTTCGCAACAAGGCTCTCCTCTTGGGCCGAGGCTGTGAAGGAATTCATCAGGAAGCTTACGATTATGAGCCTTAGCGTGGTGGGGAGATTCTTAATCATGGCATTCTTTCGTGGTTTTCATTCTCTCGCCTTCTGGCACCTGCCGTCAAACTGGGAAACATGCCGTTTCTACAAGCTACTAATTTAACCGAGATTTGACCTATGGGTAGAACCAAGTCGAGACTGGAATAGTGTGGGCAAAAGGTCAGTGGACCCTGCAACAGGAACCGTCGCAAAACAAACAGGCAATGAGTTAAGTTCAGGCTGAGGTTTTGCAAACAAACACCGTGGGTGTTGACCGAAATTTTTGGAAACGCGATACTAGAAGCATATGCAGGGGTGTCCTTTATGGGCTGAGAGTTTTGGATAGTGTGATTCGAAACAACCCTTCGAACCTGATACGGGTCATACCGACGAAGGGAGCGAGACGGCAGCGTAGATGTTCTCTCGGACCTAGCCGTTCTTTCTTCGCCGAGTAATTCCCCAATGAAAACCTAAAGGGAAGAAATGAATTATCCAAAACTGCCCGTGTTGACGAATTTGAACAACGCCCAGCAACGCGGGGACTTTCCGGGGCAGTTTACCGATGAGGCAGACAATACCGAAGAAATCCAAGCCATTGAAAAAGACCCAACGCTCTTTCCAAATTCTTCCCGTATCTACGTCCAAGGTGAGATTCACGAGGGACTGAAAGTACCGATGCGAGAGATTCGTGTCTCTGATACGGAGCATGCGAATGGAGAAATTGAAAAAAATGAACCCGTACGAGTCTATGACTGCTCGGGCCCCTGGGGCGACCCTGAATTCGACGGTGATGTGACTCGAGGACTCCCGGCGGTAAGAAGAGAATGGATTCTGAATCGGGCCGATGTCGAAGAATATACGGGTCGCGATATCAAGCCAGAAGATAACGGCTATCTCTCCGAAGAACATTCGGAGAAGTACAACGAGCTTAAAGATTTAAAGAACCGGCTGAAGGAATACCCCGGCTTGAGACGCAAACCTTTGCGCGCCAAAGGCAGCACGAATGGCGATGGTGATTGGCATCCGGTTACGCAAAAATGGTATGCGGATCAGGGAATCATTACGCCGGAGATGGAATACATAGCCATTCGCGAAAACCTGGGGCGGAAAGAAGAATTCAAGACGATAGCCGACAAGTATCCGAACCTTCGAGATCTACCTCCGGAGGCATCCGAAAGAATCCGAGAGCTATGCTCCACGCCCGAAGGTTACGAAATGCCCCGACCTTCGGAAATCGATCCGAACTTGCAGGTGCCCCGTAATCGCATCGATCATCAGCACCCGGGGCAATCCTGGGGAGCAATGACTCCGGCTTTCATCACCGCTGAATATGTACGTTCCGAGGTAGCCCGAGGCCGCGCAATCATCCCGGTCAACATTAACCACCCTGAATGTGAGCCCATGATCATCGGCCGGAATTTTCTAGTGAAGATTAACGCCAATATCGGCAACTCCGCAGTCACTTCAACCATCGACGAAGAAGTCGAAAAGATGCGGTGGGCGACGAAGTGGGGCGCTGACACCGTGATGGATCTTTCCACTGGAAAGAATATCCATGCAACACGGGAGTGGATCATTCGCAACAGTCCGGTTCCGATCGGGACCGTCCCAATCTACCAGGCCCTTGAAAAAACGGGGGGAAGCATTGAGGCGCTGACGTGGGAATTGTTCCGCGATACGTTGATAGAACAAGCTGAGCAGGGCGTTGATTACTTTACGATTCACGCGGCAGTTCTCAAAGCGTTTGTTCCGCACACAACCAAGCGAATGACCGGCATTGTTTCGCGGGGCGGTTCTATCCTAGCAAAATGGTGTATTCACCACGAGAAAGAGAACTTTCTCTACGAGCACTGGGACGAGATTTGCGACATCTGCGCTGCCTATGATGTGAGCTTTTCGATCGGTGACGGTTTACGGCCAGGCTCTATTGCGGATGCGAATGACTACGCCCAACTGGCTGAACTCGAAGTTCAGGGTGAGTTGACCAAGCGTGCTTGGGCCAAAGGGTGCCAAGTGATGAATGAGGGTCCCGGGCACGTGCCCATGCACCTGATTCAGGAGAATATGCAGAAGCAGATCGAGTGGTGCCACGAGGCCCCATTCTATACGCTGGGCCCACTGACAACCGATATCGCACCAGGCTACGATCACTTCACCTCGGGTATCGGAGCTGCACAGATAGGCTGGTATGGATGTGCGATGCTTTGCTACGTGACTCCGAAAGAACATCTCGGCCTGCCCGATCGGAACGATGTCCGTGAAGGTGTTGTGACCTATAAGATCGCCGCCCATGCAGCCGACCTTGCGAAAGGGCATCCGGCCGCTCAGATCCGGGACAACGCCCTATCGAAGGCTCGTTTCGAGTTCCGCTGGCGAGATCAGTTTGCACTCGGACTCGACCCCGCTCGTGCGATTGAATATCACGACGAAACGTTGCCTGCCGAAGGTGCCAAGACGGCTCACTTCTGCTCAATGTGTGGCCCCACGTTTTGTTCGATGAAAATCACTGAAGACGTTCGTCAGTACGCCCGAGAACAGGATGAGAGCAAACTTGACGTCGAGAATAAAGAAGCAGAATTAAACGTTTAAACCTTAAAAGCCCTCCAGGCATCCAGTGACACCTGAAGGGCTTTTTCTGAAACTCGACCCGTTCATTTTGCTTTCATCGCCAGTGCGATTCTTTCAGCATCTGCGGCTGACAAACCACTGCGTTCACACATTTCGATCGCGAAAGACCAGCGGGGTGTCCCGTAAGCCCGAGCCAGCTTCATCAATTTAACCCGGATACTGTTCTCTAAAGCATTATAGAACCGAGACTGTTCCTCCACAGAGGCATTGAATAGCTCGCTCTTAAGTGCCGGAGAATTCATCATGTTCTCTGCTTCGCTTCGGCTAATGCGACCATTACTATCCAGGTCTGCGATGATAGAACTCGCATTCTCCGAAGAGGTTTGGGCATGCACCGACAGCGTGCAGGCCATCAATGCAGTGAGTGTTGTGTTAGCAGCGATTTTTAGTAAGTATTTCATTGTTTTCCCTTTCCAGAGTTGTAGCCCCTTGGATGTGTTTTTGACTTCACCCATAGAAACGGGAAAGCCGGGTAAAGCGGACAGGAAAACTCAAAATTCTTTTGCTATTTCAAAAAAATTACTAAGGAAGAGAAGTCCCGTTCCATTCCTGTACGTAACTAATGCCCGGTTTTCCATGCAGGATAGTGTTTTTTAAGCAAATCTCTGGCATATTCACCTAACCAGGAATATCCATTCCTGCGTTCGTAAGAAATCTCTTCCATCGAACGGCGAGGAATTCCATCGCGACTGCAAAAGATTGGCCGCTGCTCTTTGAGATCATAAAATCTTCCCCATAACGGTGGAGCTTCACTATTTTTCACCAGCCTGATATCGGTACCTTTGGGAGTGTCGGGAACATCAAACCTCTCGATCTTAACACCTATAAGTTGATGCTCCCGAAACCAACTAACTGCTGCTTCTATGGACGCAACAATTTCCGGACTTGGGTCTTCTACGGTCATTAAATACGTCACAATCCCAACCGACTCGTGCCCTGATAATGACGGTAGCTCATAGGATCTCGCCTTGGCTGGCTTCAACGACTCGCGATCGTGCTGAGCACACCAAACCGTTAGGGTTCCATTCAATCGTACCTGGGTTTTCAGAATACAATCCAAACCAAGCTCCAATGCCGTCTTACAATCCTTCCGGAATTTTCCGGAGACAAACTCAAAATCCTCGTCTCCCTGCACGATGTCTCTAAACAAATTCATAACACCTATCATCGCACCATCGTTATATGTGATATGCAGGTGATAGCTTGAGGTCAGTGGATAATACTGTGGCCAACCACCATTGTCATACTGAGCATCAATAAGATATTGGATCCCACGCGAGGCTGAATTGAGGTATCGCATGTCTCCCGATTGTTTATACGCCGCCGCAAGAATTCTAATTTCACGATGAGTGGCTCCATTATCAATCGTTGAATCACGCTGATCCCTGGCCGCCCGAAGTTCCTGGAGACGACTCTCCGACAATTGTTCCTCACGATCATAGTTCTTTGGCCATCCACCGGAACTGCGTTGATATGCAAGCACTGTCTCTGCGGTTTGCAATAGCTCATCCGCTCCAAGCGAACCTTGTAAAAGCATGGCGAGCCCGAGTAAAAACGTAATCGATATTTTTGACAACACTTGGAATACTCCGGAATGTTACGGCGACAGGAATTAAGAACGTGCCGCTTGTATGTTTGGTATCATGACAATTCAATTACCACTTCGGTATTGTACGACAGCACGAGACACTGGAGATAGCATGTCACGATTATTCACGATTATTTACCTGGCCCTCATCCCGACACTCACTGTACATGCACAGCAGGATAAATACGCCCTACCATCTGTCGCAGCTGAAAAAGACTTGCCGGGGGAAGGAGCTCTTCGCCGTTACGACGGATATGTGAAAACCTGGCAGCGGCTTCGCAGCCAATGGGCCACTCAAGTGGAAAAAGATCAAAATGCCATTGTCTTTCTTGGCGACTCCATTACACAGGGCTGGACTCCGACCTTCCGCGGACACTTTGAAGGAATGAAACTTGCTAATCGCGGCATTGGAGGAGATACCACCCGGGGAATGCTTCTCCGGCTCGAGGAAGATGTCATCGCACTGAACCCCTCCGCCGTGGTCATCCTCATGGGAACAAATGACATCGAAGTGCAGATTCCTCCCGCAATGATCGCTCGCAACTTTGAGAAGATCATCGCAGCACTTAAAGCTCACAATCGCCAGATGCCGATCGTTCTCTGTCGGATGTTCCCCAGTTCTGCCACCAAGAAACGACCTACGGAAACTATCCAACAAGTCAACCAACTCTTCGACAACATTGTACGCAATGATTCCCAAATTACGGTTGTCGATACTTTTAAGTTATTCGACGACGGAAATGGGGATGCCATTGCCCAGTACTTCCCGGACCTGCTTCACTTAAATGGTGAAGGCTATGCTACATGGGCAAGTGCCGTGAAACCAATCTTTGCCACCCTTGGTTTTTTGGAGACGGGGGCGGACAGCTTTCAACTGGAAGAAGGATACACAAGCCTCTTTAACGGAAAAGATCTTACAGGCTGGGGCTTCCTACCGACCCCCCCACGAAACCCTCCCAAAAACCCCCGTCCCAATGCTCCTGTTTTTGCTGTCGTCAAAGAAGCGATCAGCTTCGATGGGAAAACTGAAAGTAATGATGGTCGCTATCAGGCTATCAATGGGCGACTCGTCGTTACCACGCCGGCTGAAGGTCGCAGGATCCAACAGCTCTGGACGACCGCTGAATTTGGAAACGATTTCACACTGAAACTCGAATTCCGGGCGACCCCCAATGCTGACAGTG
The DNA here is from genome assembly GCA_002698965.1 of Rhodopirellula sp. Lineage (GTDB taxonomy): Bacteria > Planctomycetota > Planctomycetia > Pirellulales > Pirellulaceae > UBA721. The sequence goes on from PAAT01000015.1 coordinate 12,077, forward strand.
GTGTTTTTATCCGCAAACCGCAATTACAGTGCCGTGACTACATGCTTGCAGGCCCTTATACGGAACTGAAGAAGTACAAACCGCAGGACTGGAATGAACTAGTCGTGACTGTCAGAGGCGGTATTGCTCATGCCACATGTAACGGAGAAACTCTAACTGACAACATGCAAGTCCCTGAGACCGGGCCCATCGGGCTTGAAGGGGACCGAGGTCAAATGGAGTATCGCCGTATCCGTATCAAGATGGATTAAACATTACCATTGATTTGAATAGAAAAGGCCCTCCGTTAACAACGCTAAGGAAGGCCTTTTTTGTTTTTCAAAATTCGTGGATGCTACTTCAGCTTCTTAATTCGAATATCCTTAAACTCAGCCCACATCGGCGCACCAGCGTGTAACTGAAGTGCCAAAACTCCGGCGGATAGTGCTTTGGGATGTCCATCCACAAAATCAAGGACGAGACGCTCGTTCATGTAATGTTGAATATGGTTGCCTTTGGCACGAATAACAACGTCATTCCATTCATCGAGCTTAAACAGCTTTTGGTATTCATCGGCTGTGATCAAGGTCTCTTTAATCTCTTTACCATTCTCGCCCCAGACAGCTTTTTCGCCGACTAAACAAGTACGTCCACGACCACCTGCCAATCCACCTTCGTCATAGATAAATCCAGAAACACTTGGCAAGATATTTTGATTCCGAATCTCATGTTGATAACCACGGACGACCCATTGGTTACGTGCATTTTCGATCCGGGTCGAGCGATACTGAATACCTGAATTATTAGTGGCATTACATCGGAATGACAAACGCAATTCAAAATCCTTTGTCTCCCCATCTGTCCATATCAGAAAAGTATTCCCATTGGCTTTCTTTTCCGGAGTTGTTTCACCATGGATCACTCCGTCTTTGACCGACCAAAGTTCGGTATCACCATCCCAACCTGAAAAATCTTTACCGTTAAAAATAGTCTTAAAGCCTTTTTCGGCGGCGGTGGCTGACTGAAAAGCCATCAAGGTTGTCAAAGCAACCAATGTCAAGCAACGAATCATCTTCGAATGTATCCTCATCATTAAATTCCTTACGCTTTCGTTAGCGGTCTGCCCTGATTCTACTACAAATATTTTTGACCTCCAGACTCACAATAAAATTCAAACCGCATTTATAATGACCGATGTTAGATCCCATGCTTCAAGTGAAATCATCATGCTCCAAACTCTGTGTTACATCCTTGTCATCACTTTTGGACTCATTCTTCCACTCACTCCATCGACCGCCATTGGAGCAGACTCTCTTCCTACCTGGACGGAAGTCGATGTTCCCCGGTCGGCCAAAGAGCTCTGGCAGGATTATGACCCTCGGCGTGAGCCATTGGATGTCAAGATTGTACGTAGCTGGCAACAAAATGACGTCCATGTGCACTACGTCATCTATACCGTAGGTACCTTTCGGGGAAAGTTGTCGACTATGGCGGCCTTTTATACAACGCCCCTTAAAACCGACCAACAATATCCAGCCGTAGTCAATATTCATGGGGGAGGGCAACGAGCTTATCTGCGTGGCAGTATCGAGTACGCTCAGCGAGGTTACTGTTGCATTTCACCAAACTGGGGTGGTCGGGAAATGGAAACTGCCCAACCGGATGACTTAAACACCAACTGGGGTGCCGTTGACCCTACGCAGTCGAATCCTCAGGGCTACTCTTCTGTCTTGCCTGGCCCCAACAAAATCGATGCCTTCGAATCCCCTCGTAACAATCACTGGTACCTGTTAACGATCGCTTGTCGACGTGCTATTACCTTTCTGGAACAGCAGGGGGAAGTCAACGCTTCAAAAATTGGTGTGCTTGGCCACTCAATGGGAGGACGACTCACGGGATTAGTCGCAGGAAGTGATCCACGTGTTAAAGCGGCCTCTCCGTCGGTCGGTGGTTCCGGCTTTCTCTACGAAGACATGAAAATGCTACCTGGATCCAGGCGACACAACAGTGGAAATCTTGAAATGATGCTTCGAACAATCTCAGGCGAAGCACATCTCGCTCGCATTTCCTGCCCGGTACTTTTTCTAAGTGCTACCAATGACTTTAACGCCCCGATGGAACATGTTGAAAAAGGCATGCGGCAAGTTCCCCACGAAAACAAACGGACTACTTTTGCGATTCACCTGAATCACCGATTCGATCGAGAATCCGACGTTTCCCGCAAGTTGTGGTTTGACGCTCACCTGCAGAGCAAACTTTCGTTCCCGGAAACACCGCAGATCGAGCTTCAACTGGATAGTTCTCACGGCATTCCTATTGTCCACGTCACACCTGATACCTCACGAGAAATCAAGGACATTCGCATTTATTACGGTTATAGCCGGGATCCCCGAAATCGATTCTGGGCTTCCGCTAACACGCAAACTACGGAGACAATCTGGACTGCCTCCTGCCCTGTCTACGATCTGGAGGAACCATTATTTGTACTCGCCAATGTCCATTATAAACTTGATGATAACGAGCGAATGTTAACCGATCCCGATTCATTTATCCTGAGTGCTTCGACCTCTGCCTACCCCGACGATCTGGCTAAGGCAAACGTCAAAGCAACCGCAAAACGTCAACGCCTCATTGATTCACTGGAAAATGAACCACCGGGCATGCGGGATTGGTACATTCTCAATCAAGGCAACAAACACCATTGGCTATACTCCACCCGTAAGCCCGTTGACCCCCGATTTGAAGCTCCGTTGGGAGGCCAACTCAAACTTTCACTGTTAACGGATGAACCGGGAAATCACGTGGCCATTAAAGTCGTTACCAACAGTTGGCGGAACTATATAGGCAAACGCAGTAAGACGTTTGTTGCCGTTGCCAAATTGGAAAAAATAGGTGAACACATCGTACAGCTTCAATCTTCAGACTTTAGAAATGAAGAAGGAACGGAACTCGATGACTGGGATGGAATCACCGAATTACAATTACAGTCAGCCGACAAGGCATTACCCAATGTACAGGACTTCCAAAATTGGAATGGCTCACCACTGCAACTTATCCGCCTGGAGTGGGAAGGCGGGAACTTACATGCGCGGCCCAAACCCTACCCGGCAGACTGATTTCTATCGCTGAGGCATAATGATAGGCGGCAATTATTATCTTGCAGATAATGAAGACCATCCACAAAATCGCCAGGAAGCCAATCAAGACTTCGCTGAGCCCGGGTGTTAACGTCGCTATCGAAAGTCCCATTCCCAACTTTCTTGAGGGAATATTAGGAGTTCCTCCAATCGGCTTTGTGAGAATCGCAAACATCAGTTTTTCCTCCATTTGCCAGCACGTACAAATGACTCACTGAGATTATTGGAAAACCTAAAGCATTCGTCAAAGTCATTTTGGGGCTAACAGAGTGGACTGAAAGACGTGGTATCAAACAGCGACTCCATATTGAAATTCGTTCTCAAAACATCGTTTTTGCCGCGTTCAGATGTTTTTTCAAAGAGCGTATGGGTATCTCTCTTAATGAGATTCAATCTCGGCGATTATCGTGATCTATTCAGTATTTTTTCAAGCTTGAAATTTTTTTAACAAATTTCTGCCGACATTAAAAAAGCCCTTCGAAATAGTCGAAGGGCTTTGACAAACGTATGAAGGTATTAGTCTTCACTTGGTTGCTGGAATAATCGGCCTGAGGATTGGGTACCATATGCTTCTGGCAAATTCTGCATCTGTGGTCGATTGGCCGGACTTTTATAACCGTTGCGAATATAGGGATGATGTGATTTATTGATAATCGATTCTTGTGTGGTCTTCTCAGATTGTTTCGGAGTCGAGATCACGTGAGGAGTAATCATAATAATTAGTTCCGTCTTCTGTTCCTGTTCAAAATCTTTTCTGAAAAGCGCACCCAACGTTGGAATATCTCCTAACAGCGGGACTTTAAGCTGACGCTTCACAACTTTCTCTTCCACCATACCTCCAATGGCAACCGTAAGCCCGTCCTTCGCGACCACCGTGTTGACTGTGGTCGCATTGCTAACTACAGGACGCGTAACTGTCTGCGTTGCGGAGATCGGAATGATATCCTGTTTCCCCGTATCGTCGCCGGTACGTTCCTGAAAGATCGTCAATGTGACAGTACGATCAGCGTTAATTTTCGGTAGCATCATTAGCGACGTACCAATCTGTTGATCTGATGTCTCGATGTTAGTCCCCGTGGTCTGTCCACCCTGATTAGCGTTCGTTACGGTCGAAGCACTATCGGTAAACCGACGTTCTTCACCAATTCTCAGAGATGCCGGGCGATTATTAGAAGCTAATAAAATCGGTGTTGCCACGACGTTTACGCGGTTTTCTTCTTCGAGCAACTGAACGCGAGCCCGAAAATTCTGGTCCAGGAACTGATAGACAAAGGTCGAACCGTCTGCCTCGATGTCAAAGTTACCACTACCAATTACGGATCCTCCATTATCCAGAAAAGAAGCTCCAGGCCCAATAAACTGTTCTGTCGCTGTATTGACGAGGTTATTAGGAACGAAAGCCGGGTCGCCAACCGCGGGTGTGGTTTTGTTTTCGCTGAATTCAAAGTCAAAAGCTGACTTAAACTGATCTCCTAAAGTAACTTCCAAAATTTTCACTTCCAAGAGAACCTGTGGGGTCGGACGATCCAACTGTTCGATCAGAGCTGCAATAGAATCCATCGCAGTTTTGTCACTGGTTCTTACAATAATCATGCCATGAGTCTGATTGATCGCAACGTGTATTGGTGGTTCCTGAGAGGTAACTTCCTGAATGCGTTCCGAGGAGGTTGACCCCGATGCAACTGCACCCTGATTACTTAACGCTTGAATCTGATCTGTCGTCAAAGTTTCATCATTGAGCAATTCATTGCGACGATTAACGGCTTCATAGTTAATGGTATTTTGCTGTGGCCCGCCGCCACCGCCGCCCATACCCATGCCCATGCCGCCCATACCCATACCCATGCCCATGCCCATACCCATGCCACCCATGCCCATGCCAAATCCACCCATTCGGCCAAAACTACCGCCGCCGCCGAAAGCCGATGTGCCACCAAAGCCGCCCATGCCCATGCCCATGCCACCCATGCCCATGCCACCGCCGCCACCGCCGCCCATGGCACCCATCATCTGCATGATCATCATCAACTGTTGTGACTGCTGTCCTGCCGTTGCGAGGAATTGATCGTCATAATACCGGGGTAGTGAAAGTAAAACACGTTCGCCATATAGGTCTTGGATATGCTGTGCGATACTGAATACATTGGGATGAAGCAAAGTGAAAACTTGTGTGTCCTCTTCACGATAGATGACCAAATCTTTTCCGTATTCTTCGGTGGTCATAATTCGGACTAAACCTACTTCTTCTTCTTCGCGGTACCAGAGACCAGCCACCTTGCAAAGCGTTTCAATCGCATCGATCGTTTTGATATGCCTCAGGAATAAAGACAACTCAACAATACCGGCCTCCTGAGTAGCGACCACGTTGATACCACTAACCTCAGAGATGAGCCGGGTTGCATCAAGAACCGTACTATTATTCAACTCGAGTCGAGTGATAACCTGTTTCTTACCAATCTCGTATTCGACATTCTCTGGTGCTACCGGTTTCGGAGGTATGGTCGCCTGGGGTTGAGCGAGTAATTCACCGCCAAAAACTGTAAGGATTAGAGTGCAAACTAAAGTTTTTATATATCTAGCCATTTTCAAATCATTCTTTGAATAGGGTTTTGCTTTAAAGGTATAGAAGTCTAAGGGAAGTCTTAGTGAATACTAAACAACTGAGACTTTTCAGATTCGACAATCACTTCACCCGATTTTGTGATCTTCTTAATCGAGTAAGTCTGCCCATCATGTACAATTTCTTCACCAACATGCCGGATAACGGAATCTTCCTCACCGCGTTGAATCATGGCCTTCGCTCCGCCCGGGACAGCGATCACCCCAACGATTCGAACATCAGGCAGGCTGGAATAGTTGAGCTTCTCAACCTCTTCTTCATCCGCTGGGGCGACTTCAGAAATTGCATCGGTTACAGGGTCAGTCCCGGATTGAATATTTTTCGGGGGCCCGGAGGCAGGTATAAACTGACTCTGAACATAACCTGAGGGATCATAGGTCTGTGGTGAATAACGGGCCCCGCTATTTTGCTGATTTTGTTGAAACTCAACGCGGGACTGAGCGGCCTGAGCTTTAGCATTTTGGATAGCTGATCGATCCGTTATTTCATTCTCTACTTGTGCCGTGAATGCAGCAGATGGTTTGGTGGTAGAGATACAGCCACTAACCGTTGAAAGTATTAATATCACAGTGAGGGAAAGCCGAAGCATATCTTGGTACTTTTTGAAAATTGTTGCTGAAAAAAAATCTTTGATCCCTTGATGAAAGTTTTGCTATTAGTACGGCGAATTGAGGGTTTAAGTACCACATTCTGAAACATGCTGTAAACAGCAGTTTCCCCACAATTGCATATGAATTGCATAAAAAAACGCGATGTATAAACATCGCGTTAAAAATTTAGTTTTGGTTTTGATTTTTGGTGTTTAGCGAATAATCACAGACTCCGCCAAAGTACCTAGTTTAACTTCAACAAACCCGTTTTCGATCGCTGAAATTTCAATCACCAGATTACCACTGGATCTGGTCAATGTAACCCGATCTGACTCACGAACAAAATAAACTCGACCTTCAACTCGGATGCTAGCAACCTTGTTTTTATTTGGTGCAACAACCTCTGCATCTTCATCATCGGACGCGTCTTCATCATCCGAAGCCCTTTCATCGGCAGTATCCTCTTTCGGGGCGATAGTAACCACTCCGACCAAAGAAACTGCCGGAACACTTACTCCCGGGCCGACCTCTATAAACTCGTTATTCGCCCGTCGCTGTTCTTTCAAAATGACAGAGTCCGGAGCAAAGGGGTCACGTAAATTCTGCTGTTGTAACTGAATTAACAGTTCCTGCATTAGCTGGTTTGCATCTTTGGGCAACGTTTCCGCGCCATTTTCTGTTTCCTCGGCAACAACCGGTTTTGCCGGCTCACCTGCATCCTGTGCTAGCGCAGTGAAACTGATCAGCATCAAAGCTAATACCACTAAAAAATCAATAGCCACTCTCATCATTTAGCTCCTTTAGGCAAGATAGGCAATCCTCTATAATTTTCGTCTAAAAACGGTTCTATCTTGAACTAATCTATACATACTTATGCCACACTCATGCCCAAAGCAGCCATGAAAAAGCTGAAGTACACGAAACCCACAATTCCACCGACAAAAATAATCATGACGGGCTCTGTAATAGCGCTAAGCCAGCGAATTCTTGCTTGTAATCTTGAATCGTAATAACTGCCGATCTCATCTAAAACCTCTCCTAAGTTACCGGTTTGTTCACCAATAGCAATCACCTGAGAGACGGTGGGAGGAATGATAATATCATCGATGGCAGTGGAAAAGTTCTCACCATTAATGATCTTTTCCCTCGTTTTTAAAATATGATTTTGAATGGCATCATTTCCAACGGATTTACCAGCGATCCGAAGAGAATCAACCAAAGTCAAACCACTTTCGATAAGCGTTGATAGTGTAAATCCGAATTGGGATATGGCGGAAAAAGTGAGGATTCCTCCAATGACCGGAACATCTAACAAGATTCGATGAATTCTGTAACGTCCGGTTTTATTTCGCCAGGCCATGATCAAGCCACCAATCACTAAAGCAGCAACAATCAATAGGTAGGGAAGATAAGCAATCGCACCTTTACTTAAATCCATTAAAAACTGTGTCGACGCCGGCAATTGCCCACCTTTTCGTTCAATGAAGGTCGCAAATTTAGGGATAACACCATAAACCAGAAACAACGTTACCATCATGGCAACAACCATCACGAAAACGGGATAGAACAAAGCCGAAACCAATTTGACGATTTGTTCGCTTCGACGTTCAATTCCCTCAGCAATACGGTTCATCGCAGACTCTAATTCACCACTAGCCTCGGAACTTTCCACAAGTTGGACAATGACTGATGAGAAAACCCGTTTATGCTGTCCCATGGCACTGGAAAACGAAGCTCCATTTTCAACATCATTAATCATCTGCTGAATCACATCACGGAATGCTTTTTTCACCGACTCTTTCTTGCAAATCTGCAGTGCTTGCAAAAGAGTCAGACCGGTCTGAACCATCATCGACATTTGACGGAAGAAAGTGGCCCGATCCCGTGCCATAATGGGTAGCAACCAGGCCGCCCGATGGATCCAACGTCGGTTCGTCACGGAACCAATATTCTCAGGATTAGAGGTCTCCTGCAAACTAACCACCATTAATCCCCGCTGACGAAGATTAGCTGCAGCTTGCTCCATAGAATCCGTTTCCAGTGTCCCATTGTCCTGCTGGCCATCAGCAGATATAGCTCGGTATTCAAAATAAGGCATTAGATAGTTGCTCCTATCGTGACACCGATCACTTCTTCCAGACTGGTCAATCCTAAGCTAACTTTATCCAAACCATCGCGAAACATCGTTTTATGTAAGTCGCCACCAACCTGGCTAATCTCATGTTCGGCGGCTCCTTTGGAAATTAACTCTCTTGTTTCGTCGCCTGTCCAAAAACACTCAAAGAGACCAATTCTTCCGCTATAACCGGTGCCTAAACACTGGGGACACCCGACGGAATGAAAATGTCGTTTTAATTCGTAATCACCAATCAAAGCACGTTTTTCATCATCGACATCCACTTCTTCCCGGCACGCGTGACATAGCCGCCGGACTAATCTCTGGGAAATCGCACCGGCCAGTGTTGCGCCAACAAGATAAGGCTCGCATCCAAAGTCCATTAATCGGGTCACTGCACCAACCGCGGTGTTGGTATGTAGGGATGAAAACACCAGGTGACCAGTCAAAGCTGCCTTTAAAGCAATATCGGCTGTGGCTAAATCTCTCACCTCCCCAATCATGACCACGTCCGGATCATGTCGCAGGATTGATCTCAGTGCTGATTCAAACGTCACTTTATCCGAGGCGCCGACCTGAACCTGCGAGACGTTAGGAACGATCTGTTCAATCGGGTCTTCCACGGTGATAATATTTCGCCAACTACCGTTGATCTCCTTGAGTGCACTATAGAGGGTAGTGGACTTACCCGATCCGGTGGGGCCGGTCAATAAAACAATACCATGAGGTTTTTGAATTGCCTGACGGAATGCCTCCAGTTCAGCGTCCAACATACCTAAGGTGGATAACGTCAAATTTTCATCGGTTGTACCCAACAAACGAATCGTAATACGTTCGCCGAAACGAGTTGGAATCACTGCGACTCGCATATCCTGAGAGATACCGTTGACCAATTCGAACTGCATGCGACCATCCTGAGGAGCGCGCTGTTCAGCGATGTCCAGTCCGGAAAACACCTTGATTCTGGAGACCAATAACCGCCCGGTTTCCGGGGGGAGGCTGCTTATATAACTAATCAATCGGCCGTCCACTCGGAAACGAATGCGAATTGTATTTTCTGCAGGCTCAATATGAATATCAGAGGCATGATGAAGATAGGCTTCATTAATGACCCGGGCAAACAAATCGGAGGCATCTTCTGGATCAATCTCAGCGGTTGCCACCTCTTCATTACGCAATTTACGAATAAACTGGACGGAATCACTGATCGCACTGGGAGTAGCCAATGCTACTTCGGCCAAAATATCCAATGAGCGTTCCACCGCACTAATCAACGCTAAATCATCAATTTCAGCGGTTGCCAAAATGACCTTACCCTCTTCACCCTGAACAGGAATCACACCCCGCCGAAGACCAATCTCGGCCATGTCCCGTGCTGAATCCTCATCGATTGGATAAATTCCAAGATCCACGAAACGAATATTACGTTCGGCGGCGACAGCATGATATAAGGCCTTGAGGGGTATTCGATGTGCAATCGTGATTGCTTCCATCGAAGAAATCCCCTGGGCGTTGGCTAACCGGCGGATTTCGATGAGTTGATCATCTTCGATCAAGCCCTGCGAGACAGCGGCATCCAAGAATTCCTGTTCACGAAGTGGCACTCGATATCTCCCTAAAATTTTATTCCGTGACCACTACCGGGAGTAACACCTCCTCGTAGTCGTTGCAATCTTGAAACCATCGCTGCGGGATCACGAGCTAATCTGCGGGCATCTTCCTCCCGAATCTGATTACGGTAAACGAGTTCTGCCAATGCAAAATCGACCGTCAACATGCCTTCCGAAGAGCCAATTTCCATCAATGAGTAAATCTGTGATGGTTTAGATGAACGTATCAGATTGGCAACCGCGGAAGTCACAAACATGACTTCTGCTAACGGGACCCGGCCATTGCCATCAGCCACCGGTAATAAGTGTTGCGCCACCACAGCACGCAATACCATCGACAACTGCTGCCGAATAGCTAGTTGTTCTTCCGCACTAAAAACCCCGATGACACGGTCAATCGCACCCACACAATCTCCAGTATGGAGTGTGGAGAAAACCAGATGCCCGGTTTCCGCCGCGGTAATCGCCGCACGAATCGTTTCCACATCACGCATTTCCCCGATAAGCATGACATCCGGATCCTCACGAAGCGCGGCTCTCACAGCCCCATCAAACGTTTGTACGTCGGTATACAACTCACGCTGATGAATTAATGACTTTTTATTCGAGTGGACATATTCAATAGGATCTTCCACTGTAATGATATGATCCGCACGCGTGCGGTTAATCTTATCAATGATGCTGGCTAATGTCGTTGATTTACCCGAACCGGTTGGGCCTGTGACCAGAACCAGACCATCTTTCATCTGAGTAAACTTATCGAGTTGAGGAGGCAGATTTAACTCCTCCAGACTTCGGAACTCATTATCCAGAAGACGGATCGCAAAACTGACATTACCTCGGTCTCGATAGATATTTACACGATATCTCTCATTAGCAAAAGCAATCGCAACATCCACTTGTTGCTGCTGAGTAAACACTGCCTGTTGATTTACATTGAGTACATCCAGCGCCACCTGTTCCAATTCAACGGAGGTGGAATATAAATCATCCTGTCGCACCAAACGACCATCCACACGAAAGAACGGATGCTCATTTGAACTCAAGTGCAGGTCAGATGCACCCTTTTCCAACATGCGTTGGAGCAACTGGTCAAAATGTGCCTTATTAAACAACGTTGGAAACCCTATCGATGTGCTAGTAAACCAACATCATCGTAAATGCGAGTTGAGGCGAATTATCAGTATTACTTTTGGACTTGCTAATGCCCGTATCCAGTATAAACACGTCCTGCTCTAAGACTTCGAGTTGTTTCAGAAATACATAAAACAGCAACGGGCTACCCGTAAACTTGTATTTTTGACAAGTCAGTAATTCCGAGGACAGGATCTCTGCGGCTTGCTCGTCCGTCACGACAGGTGAGCCGGTTACGGCCTGTTTCCCGTCGGGAATCGTTGCAATCTTGTTGTATTTTACACTTCGGAGATTCGTATCCGTAAATTGAGTAACCGGAGTTGTTTCCACTAATTCAAGTCCCGTACGCGCCGCCAGTTGACTAATAGTACTAAGCAATTGTGCTTTTTCAGTACTGGTATCTGCCTTATCAATCAAATTGGCTGTAGCCGAAATGTACTCCTCTTGCTTCAACTCCATTTCTGCATTGACTTCATCGGACTGTGCTATCACTTCATCAAGTTTTACCTGAGTACCACCTAGCTGAATGGCCTTCTTGGCTTCATCCCGGTCGCCTTCGGTGTCCTGCACCAACTCTTCTAAGTCCTTTTCCAGAGAATCTTTATGAGGCATATAAGCCCAGATAGATTCATCTGCAACGATGACCGGGTCGCTGGGGTCAGAAACAACAACGTTGTTAATTAAGTCAACAACAATTCCACCGGTAAAGCGGACATGATAATAACCAAAACCAATGACAAACCAAAGTAGCAAAAACATCTTCCGTTTTTCACCCTTTGTTTTATTACTGAGCATCTTCTAGTTCCTCCACGCTCGCTGGGATATCTTCAATTTGCGGATTAATACTGACCGTCATTTCTGTTCCGTCCACGCCGACATCTCCCTGACCACTACGAGTCGAGAGGACTTCCACGGTCAGATTCATTGCTGACAATTTCTCGCTAAAGACTTCCACAAAAGCACTACCTTGTTGAGGTGTTATAGCCCAAAGTTCTACGGCAAAAGAATTGCCGCTGGTTGATTGCAAGGAGTCAACGATGACTCCTTCACTAATAGACTCCATCAACGTTTCTATCAGTTTGATTTGGAATTCAGAACGATTCTTCAAATTGCCAATTAATTGGATGCCGGCATTCGCGGTGGAAATCGATTCTTGATTGGTCTTGATGCCATCCTCCAACAATCCAATCCTGTCGAGGAACTCCGTTGCTGCAGCCCAGTTGTCTTCCCACTTTATGTGTTCCAGACGTTCCGCTTCCAGTTTGCTCACCAATGGTTGTATTTCTTTGTTAATATGGTTTTCAGCCACGAAAACAACAATGGCAGCCAGCATCACAGCATAAACCCAAGGGATAAATGGCTGCTCTCGCAAAGGCTTCCGTGGATTCTTCAGAGGGAAAACCACATGCCGCAGCGAATTAATCGCGTTAACTGTTGAGATACCCAGGATTTGTGCCGCTTCATGAGGATCATCGAGCAGTTGGCTATCTTGATTAGTATGCTCACCGGTCGCTAAAACCAAGTCTCGCAATTCATCGGTGGTGGCCCAAATATATTTCTGAGTGCTACCAACGCGTGACAGAAGGTTACTTAGCTGTTCGACATCCATGGGCTTCCCGCCAAAGGGAATCGATTCCACTGCGCCGGAGCCATCCAGAGCAACAATGTTTATTCCGTGATCATATAGCTCGACTAAATTACCGGACGTAAATTGTTTGCCAAAATAGTGACGAGTGATTCCAGCAAACGGAATAATTGCACTTAAACGAAAACCCGTCTGTTTCAGTGCGGCAAGCCACTTATCACGAACTTCCTGATACATGAATCCAACTTCCGTACCTGCTGGCATCCCATAATTCGCCTTCAGTTCCTGACCAACACCAGCTAACGGCGCATAGCCGACTTTAGGTTCATTAGTACGGCGTTGAATATCTATCGCTTTATCAATTTGCTCCTGAGTGGCAAACCCTTTTGAAACCGCTAAAGCACCAAGGTGTTGATAATTGCCTGCAGCTCGGTCTTTGCGGGATTCTTTTTGTTCTGTTAAGAGCGTTTGCAACTGAGCGTGAGTAATAACAGATCGACCAACAAGCAACTCACCAATCATGGTGTCGTTCTGAGGCATTTTCGTCATCAGCTCAAATTGGACGAGCTGATTACGCTCATTGAAACCTAAAGTCTCAGCGGCTCCGGGTGGAAATTCGATCGAACCGACAACGGCTTCTCTGGTGACAACCACGACATCGCGGACACCTTTGAAAGAAGCTTTGATCTCTCTCAACGCGGCGGGTAATTCGACTTCCGATGCCACAACAGCCGCTGCGGATTTACCGGTAGCATCAACAGTGGTCGCCTTAATAGTAAAACCATCATCAAGTATGACTAACATTGAAATTGTTCTGTCCTAACTTAAAAATTTACTGCTTTGGCAATAGTAGAGTAGTGTCAGAAAGATTGAGTCTAAAAATATTAGTCTGCCCTGGAAGAACGTGAATATGCTTAGCCCTGCTCCTCAGACTAGGCGATAGATCATTAGGCGGCACCTCAATATTCTGTATAAGCGAATTATCTGAGTAAGATGAAATATCGATTTCGACTCTCGCGATAATAATAGAAGAATCAACTGAATCCCTAATAATTGAGTGTTCTTTAATAATATCCTGCCCTGTAAACCCTCCGTCTTCGTCAAAATCTTGCTTCAAAGCAACTATCGCTAATGCTAAGCTTGGGCCAACCCCAGTCTTCACAACAGTGTCCCCCTCCTCTGTGCCTGTGGGATCAGGCACCTCCAGTCTTAAAGTAACATTAGTTGGTTTCGGTGAAATAATTATCTCCTGAATCTCAGGCGTCTCACTCACACGAACAGTTCCAATTTTTGCGACGGGGTGGTCATTTGCAGCAACAAGCATCAACACATGTGTTCCTGCCGGCATGCGCGGTAATGGTTGAACTGGGGGAAAGTTGGCAGTCGCTATCTGGCCCCGTTCAGGAATCGTGACATCATTACTTGTCCATACATTCCAAGTAGGGGGGGTAGCTTTAGCATTGTAAAACAATATCTTGAATTTGGTTACTAATGGCAGATTAAGGTCGGCGAGATCGTTGTAGAGTTCCACTTGTATCGCGGACGGATCAACAGACCAATCATCTCGACTAATCGTCGCAAGCTGTAAATCTGCGGGGTACCCCGTGACGGGTGGGACATTTTGGAGCCCATCTTTACCAAGAGTTTTTAGCGTCAGGTTACCGTTAGCGTCATCGTTCCAAAACCAGCCATGTGTCAAATCATCATTTCCTACAGGCTCATTAGTACCTATTTTTAATAAACCAATTTGGTTTCCCCATCCATCATCAAAACGAGGTTTATCGGGCCCGTCATAAATATTTTTACCAGGCAGCAG
>PAAT01000016.1 GCA_002698965.1 Rhodopirellula sp.
GGCCGCAAAATGCTTGAAGCCGGCGTTCGATTTGTGAAAGTCAATTCTTACGGCTGGGATACTCATGGTGACAACTTCAATGCCCACGCCAGCCTTATGCCCCGTTTTGATCAGGCATTTACAGCAATTGTCGAAGACCTCGATGAACGCGGAATGCTGGAGCACGTGCTTGTGATTGCCATGAGTGAATTTGGCCGAACCCCCCGGATCAACGGACATATCGGCCGGGATCATTGGCCGGAAGCCTGGTCTATTGCCATGACTGGCACTGGCATTAAACAGGGAGCCATTATCGGCGAAACGAATACCGAAGGAACATGGGTCACCAGTGAGGCTCATGACATCGGCCATTTCTTCCACACCTGGTTCAACGCTTTGGGAATTGACTCCGAACACACGGAATATATTAATGAAGGTCAACCTCTTCCGATCGCCAATGACGATTGCTCCCCAATTCAGGAATTGCTGGCATAGAGAAAGTGGCCATTCGCATGGATATCAAATACAAACCAATCGCCGCTCCTGTTGCCGATCGACAACTTTTTAATGCGCGGTTCAGTCATGACGGCAACATGCTCCTGGCAGGCAGTTACCAGGGTGATATTCGACGTTTTGATCTTACAATCGAAGAAAACCAAGAACTTGCAGCAATCACAGGACACAATGCCTGGGTACAAGCACTGGCGCTGCACCCCACAGAAAATCTAATTTTGTCTGGTGATTCATGGGGCACCCTACAATTACATGATTTCACACAAGAAACACCAACTCCAATTTGGACGATCGAAAACGCTCACGATGGCTGGATCCGTAGCGTTGCATTTTCTAAAACCGGAGACTGGTTTGCGACCGCCGGACTCGATCAGACTGTTCGTATCTTCCAAACAAAGAACGGTAAACAGAAACACGAATTATCTGGCCACGGTGCTGATGTGTATCACGTTCTCTTCCACCCGGCGTCCGATGAACTGCTGTCCGCTGATGCACTTGGAAGAATTATTCAATGGAATCTTAAGGAGAAGGCTCCGGCACGAGAATTCGATGCATCCGAAACGTTTTTAGCTCACCGACTTCAAGACGTTGGAGGCGTGCAATGCATGACCTTTTCACCTGACGGCCAGTCACTATATGTCGGTGGCACCCGCCCTAAAAATGGTGCAACGGTTCAGGGAGTTCCTATCATCCTTGGCTTTTCATGGGACACGGCCGAGAGAACCCTTTTACGAGAACTTGGAAGTACAGCTGATTGTTATTGTGAAGATCTGAAGTTTCATCCCGATGGCTTTCTGATTGCTGTCTCCAGCGGGACCCCTGGGACTGGAAAGCTTCAATTCATTGATCTAGAGCAGGAAGAACCACTTTGGATGGTATCCAACCTATCGAATTGCCATGCCATCGATGTGCACCCGGATGGCAAAACGATCGCCATTACGACGACAGTTCGTGGTAGCAATGGCAACGGCAGAAAGGTTGATGCTGACGGCAACTACATAGGAAACACCAGTCCAATTCAACTCCTGAGTCCTGACATACCGGAATCTGATAGTCCCGCCTCGTAATCACTGGAATTTCTACGCGACAAGCAGATGTCGGATGTCGTCAAACAAGTATTGGGAAATCCAACTGAAGAGTTAAAACCGGTTACACCCACCAGATTTTGGCACACTGACATTAAACCTCGCAAAAGTGGTTTGGAGGTAACAGGACAGATAGTACAAAACCGTTACAGAATTCTTTAGCTCCAACCTAAAACTCTATAAAATAAATCCACCGGACATTCCTGCTATTTTCACATTGGATCGTGCTATATGTCACAACGTATATGCTGGCTGATATTGCTTTTATCACTTATCACATCCCAGCTAAAAGCAAAACCTAATGTTGTGTTTATCTATACAGACGACCAGGCACCATTTGCAGTGAATGCGGCCGGGGACTCACGATTCATTACTCCTAATATAGACCGCATCTTTCACGAGGGCGCACACCTTAAAAACAGCTTTGTCACAACGCCCGTCTGCAGTCCAAGTCGAGTCGGCCTGATCACCAGTCGTTATGGCAGCGAATTTTCCATCACCGACTGGATCAACCCCGGCAATGAAAAACAACTTGGGCTTCCTAAAGATGCCCTAACGTTTCCTGTATTGTTTCAAAAAGCAGGGTATCAGACCGCATTGTTTGGAAAATGGCATCTTGGAATTCAAGACCACCAACATCCTACACGATTTGGATACGACCAGTTTGCAGGCATCCGTGTTGGAGGTTGCCCCCCGAAAGATCCGACGATGGAAACTCTCAACGGAGAGCTGAAGAAAGTATTGGGTTACACGTGCGACATCTTCACAGACCACGCTCTGGAATTCATCCAAGCCAATAAAGACGCACCATTTTTATTAAGTCTTCACTTCAGAGCTCCTCATGCAGCCTGGCTGCCCGTAAGGCCGGAGGACTGGGAGCCCTTCAAGGATTTAGACCCTGAGATTCCTAATCCTGATTTTCCAAATTTGAATGTAACTAAAGTAAAACAACAAACACGAGAGTATCTCGCTTCTGTAAAAAGCGTCGATCGAAATGTTGGACGTTTACTTCATTTACTTAAATCGCTTGCACTGGAAGACAATACTATCGTGATTTTCACGAGTGACCATGGATACAATCTTGGAGAACATGGTGTCTGGTACAAAGGAAACGCCATTAGGATCTTAACTGAAAATCCACAAAAGCAATGGGAACACATTCCTGCTAATCGGCGGCCCAATCTCTGGGACACCTCATTAAGAGTACCAACAGCAATCCGGTGGCCTGGAGTCATTAAACCTGGCACCGTTCACACAGATACGTTCTCCAACCTCGACTGGTTCCCTACCTTACTAACGATGGCCAACATTAAAACACCGAAATCAGCCGTGCTGCGAGGAGATGATTTCACTCCTGTCTTAAGGGGACGTAAATTGAAGTGGGATTCAAGTATCTACCTCGAATACAGCATGCATCATGGTGCTAAAACTCATATGCGTGGCATACGTACGCCGGAGTGGAAATTCATGATCGACTTTGCCAATCAAGGCCGCCTCGAACTCTACCACTTGAAAGACGATCCAGGCGAAACGACAAATCTCGCGCAATCTAAAGACCCAATCCATCTCGATAAAATCCTCGAACTGATGTCACAGGTCAAGGAGCACATGCGAGACATCAATGACCCTCTTGTATCAACACAAGACTTCTCTATTCCAACAAACAACCCATGAAACCACTATTCTCCATACTAGCCCTGCTTTTAACCGTTGTAGCGACTGCCGCCGAACCTGTACAAATCGGCACGAACATTCAGTTAATGTGGGACGATTCCCTCATTGAGTCTCACGTCAATGCATCCTTTAAATACCATCGCCCCATCCCGAAAGACGTCGCCATCACCACTGACGCCCCCTGGGAAGGCAATGTTAGTGCTTACTTCACCTTCCTGCAGGACGGCGACGAATATCGAGCTTATTACCGTGGGTCACATTACGACACTGAACGCAAACTCGTTACCCACCGCGAAGTCACGTGTGTTGCCGTAAGTAAAGATGGAATTCACTGGACCAAACCCAAACTAAATCTTTGGGAATTCGACGGCAGCAAAGAAAACAACATCGTTTGGGACGGGATTGGCACTCATTGTTTTGCGCCTTTTCTTGACGACAACCCTGCTTGCCCCAAAAACGAGCGATATAAAGCAGTTTCCCGTGGTAGATTCGTTACTGGAGACTTCGATGTTCCTGAAAGACAAAAGGGCGTCGTTGGCCTTTACATTTTCACATCACCGGACGGGCTAAACTGGACGTTGAAGACCCAAAAGCCTGTAATCACAGACGGTGCATTTGATTCACAAAATATCGCATTCTGGGATTCCAACAAAGGCAGGTATGTATGCTATTCCCGGCTTTTCATAAACGGTGTCCGGGCAATTCAATATTGTGAATCTCCAGACTTTACCACCTGGACCAAGCCCACTCCAATCGACTACAACGCGGAATACCGTGAACATTTATATACAAACGCAATTCAACAATATCCAAGAAACCCCAAATTGTACATTGGCATGCCGACTCGTTATCTTCCTACTGAAAACTCGCGAGTTGAACCGATCTTCATGCATAGTCACGACGGAATGAAGTTTCTTCGAAATCAGGAGCCGTTCATTCCTGAAGCATTCCCTCAGGATCGTTCGGGGAATCGCAGTAACTATGCCTGCCGCGGTATCCTGCAATTACCGCACAGCGACACCACCTATAGTATTTTCGCTACCGAGGCTTACTACACCGGAGTTGATTCCCGAGTCCGTCGATTCGAATTGCGAATGGACGGATATCGATCTATTTCAACGACAGGGCAAGCTCAAATTGTCACCAAACCTATCGTGTTGGAAGGGGACGCACTTTTTCTTAATAGCCAAACTCGAGGAAAGGGTGGAATCTGGGTCGACTTACTTGATGAAGACAGTAAACCTATCCCTGGATTTAGCAAATTAGAAGCCGACGGGTTAGGAGGCGATTCGATTAGCAATGAAGTCTGCTGGAAACAGGGACGGACCTTGAAGGAACTGCGTGGGAAGCCCGTTAAAATTCACATTACATTTTCTAACAGTGACATCTATTCACTCCAAATAAAGTAACATGTCGAGTTTTTTGAAAAGATGGTTTGCCTTGGCTATTCTCGCGCTTATTCCAAGCTCGGCTCAAGCTGAGGACGAACTCTATCTCGACATTATTAAGCCTATTCTCCGCGCTCGATGCTATGCCTGTCATGGCACGTTAAAACAAGCGGCTGATTTACGACTGGACACAGCTGTCAGCCTCAAACGCTCGACAGAAAACGGAAAGCTTCTATTGGAGAGGGTTTCCGCCCAAGATGCCGACCTGCGGATGCCTCCTGAAGGAGAACCACTAACTCCGGCTGAAATCAATGCCATTCGCCAGTGGATTAAAAACGGGGCTCCCGCACCGCACGATGAAATGCCTGAATCGTCACCAGATCAACACTGGGCCTTTAACACACCTGTTCGCCCTCAGTTACTAGGCAACCAAACACCAATCGACGAACTAATCGCCGGGAAATACTCGAAACTGGGCATCGAGTCGGTAAGAGTTCCTGCAGCTGATGCCACGATAATCCGGAGGCTCTATCTCGATTTGACAGGGATCCCACCTAGCTACAAGGAATTGACCGAATTCCTTGAAGGTAAAGTGAGTTACAGTGACGTGGTCGATAAACTACTCGAATCCCCAAAGTTCGGGCAACGTTGGGGAAGACATTGGATGGATATCTGGCGTTATTCAGATTGGTATGGCCGCCGCAATGTCAACGATGTCCGAAACAGTGATCCACAGATTTGGCGCTGGCGGGATTGGATTGTAGATTCGCTAAACCAGGACAAATCGTATGCGGTAATGATTCAACAGATGCTGGCCGCCGACGAGCTGTATCCTCACGATGACCAGGCATGGCCCGCTACCGGCTATTTAATCCGAAGCTATTATTCTCTTAACCCTAACGAATGGATGCGACATAATGCCGAATATACAGGTAAATCGTTTCTGGGCCTCACCTTCAACTGCGCTCATTGCCACGATCACAAATACGATCCGATTGCCCACGATGACTACTTCAAACTACGGGCATTCTTTGAACCACTTGGTATTCGCTCCGATCAGGTAAAAGGAGAAACACGTCCTCCCGAGTTTCTGGACTATACCTACGGCGGCTCACGCACACCGGTTAAAATCGGCATGGTGAGAGTTTTTGACCAGGACACCAAACGTCCCACTTTTTTTTACAGTGGTGGAGATGAACGAAATATTGATAAACAACGAGGAAGCATCGCCCCGGGAGTGCCTGAGTTCCTACAACATTTACTCCCGAAGATCACTCCGGTCAGCGTACCCTCGGTTGCCTGGTACCCCGGGCTTCGGGATGTCGTGCGTCAGCACGAGTTAAACACTGCGTTAGAAAACCTTAAATCTGCAGAAGACAAATGGCAGGTAGCCGCAAATCAACCGCTCGCCGATACAACCCCACTCCAAATTAAAGTGAACGAGGCCCACGCAACCTATCGTCAGTTAGTTCAGACTCTAAAGCTAACCGGCGCGACGGCTGCATTACAGGGCGACAATTCCCTGTACTTGGACGCAGGTACAGGGCGTCGTATTTTCCACCACGACCTGAAAGATCTAAAAGCAGTAAAAGACGGCACTATCATCGAGTTCGAATTGCAAATTCTAAAAGACAGTCATGTCAATTTCCAGTTGGCATCTGACACTCGTCAAAACCGTACCGCTACGTACATTGCTTTTGAAAATGGTGTAATTCGCACTTACCAACCAGGGGGCTATTTAGCTTTGGAGGTAGGCAAATATCAGCTGAAAAACAACGAGTCACGATTTCACGTGATTTTTACGTTACACCCTGAACAGGACACAATGGACGTAAATGTCACCATTAAAACCGCCACCGGGAAACCCGTTCGGGAACTCCCCAAGGTTACCGCTGCCCTCAATGGATGGGATTGTACGCAAAAGGACTTTCAACCCATCACTCTGGATTGCCGCTCCAATACCATCGCAATCTACGACTCCATTCACATCTCTACACCAGGCGAAAACGAATTAACCCTGGACTTCGAAGGTGAACAATTCCAACCGGGCAACGATGCTGCAAATATCAATGGCTGGCGATTGACCATGGGGTCCGCCAACTCAACATCCTACATCCTTGATGTAATTCCCACTCCTGAAATACGACAGGCTATGGCCACCCTGAATGAAGCGAAAAGGTTACTCGAACAGGTTGAGTTGCCCCGGCAAATCGCGCGTACCAGACTAGCAGCGTCTACGGCACAACTCGAGTCCATTCAAGCCGTGCTAGAGACGGACACTTTACGGTATAAAAACGAACAAGAAGTATCTGCGGACCAGGTAGCCGCACAAATTGTTTCCACGATCCAAAAACAACATCGTGCAGCTGTCCTCTCGGAAACTTTAGCGCTCCAATCTGCTCAACTCGAACGAAACCTCGCCTGCCAACTAGAGGCGAAAGATCCTGAAAGGGATAAGTCTATAGAAGCCGCAACTGCCCTGATAACGGCTGCTGACAAAGCTCTCGCAAATCTCAACACTAACGATTTATCAAAGGTCGAGGACTACGAACACCTCAGTTCCTTTACGCCCAAAACAAGCTCTGGTCGTCGAGCGGCGTTGGCACGAATGATCACCGACCCCCGAAACCCACTTACCGCACGTGTGGCCGTCAATCATATTTGGACCAGACACTTCCAAACTCCATTGGTGGGAACACCAGCTGACTTTGGACGAAATGGTGAAGCTCCGATTTTCCCTGAAGTATTGGACTTTCTCGCCATGCAATTAATGGAATCCGATTGGAGCCTGAAAACCGTACATCGTTCTATTGTGATGAGTGAGGCCTATCGGCAAACGTCGCTCGCCAGCCCGGACCAGCCTCCTCACGCCAGCCAATTGATTGTTACCTTTCCTCACAAACGCATGGAATCAGAGATGGTTCGAGATAGCATCTTATCCATCGCCGGCACACTGGACCTGACACCTGCCGCCAACCCACTCGAAAATACGCAAGCGTTAAAGACTCATAAACGGAGCATGTATTACGAGTCATTCCCGGAAGCCGGTGGCAACAGTGCGCTTGGCAAGGTATTCGATGCCCCCAGCCCTACTGAGTGTTACAGACGAACTTCCACCATCGTGCCGCAGCAGGCGTTAGTTCTGACAAACAGTAAATTTATTCACGAAGCTGTTGCCCAACTCCACAAACAAATCCAAGCGACACATCATCCGGATTCATCCGAACAATTTATAAAACTAGCGTTCCTTTCTATCCTCAATAGAACTCCTGATACTGCCGAATACAAACTGGCGGCGGATTTCCTACAAAGCGATGGCGAGCCAACCACTCTTGAACAGGCCTTTTTACGAGTGTTATTCAACCACAATGATTTTGTAACAATTCGGTAGCTAAGGATAGAATGAAAAACGGAGGTCACTCGATCGAAAATGTGTAACATGCATACTCGCCGCCACTTCCTCACCGATGTAGGACTCGGGTTCGGTGGCCTTGCGCTCAATGCAATGCTCCAACAGGAGACGGCAGCCGCTCCTTCTATGGCACATCACAAGGCGAAAGCCAAATCGGTAATCTGGATTTTCCTATCCGGTGGTTACAGTCACATGGAATCGTTTGATCCCAAGCCAGCTTTAAATAAATATGCCGGTAAGACCTATTCGGAAACACCATTTCCCAACCCTGTGGAATCTCCTCTGCACAAACAGCGTTTTCGAAGTGTGCCATCACTGGATATTAATGTCCGTGATGTTTACCCCACAATTTATCCGATGCAAATTGGCTTCAACCACTATGGGGAACAGGGGATTGGCATTACCGACTGGTGGCCCAACCTCGCTAAACAAGTCGATGACATTTGCTTCGTGCGAAACATGTGGACGACAGACAATGATCACGCGGCGGAAAACCAAATACACACCGGCCGTCACCGTCTCGATGAAACCCAACCAAGCATTGGTTCATGGGTGCATTACGGCCTCGGCACGCTAAATGAAAATCTTCCAAAGTTTGTCGTCCTCGGGGGACCTACTCGTTCCGATACCCGTGACAGCATTGACTCCTACTACCTGGGGCCTTCCCATGCCGGCATTCCACTCAGTTTGGAAAATGGGAATCCACTTCCGTTTAGCAAACGTCAACCAAATCATTCCGAAGATTTACAACGCCGCGAATTCAATTTAGTGAATCAACTCAATAAGCTAACACTCGCCGATTATCAGGACGACAAGCAGTTACTTGCTCGCATCAAATCCTATGAATTAGCCTACCGAATGCAAAATTCTTTACCGGAAGCGGTCAATCTGGCAGAAGAGACCGAGACGACTCATACATTGTATGGTCTGGATAATCCCACCACTGCACCGGCGGGAAACAAATTACTGGCCGCCAGAAGACTTGTCGAGCGTGGTGTCCGTTTTATCCAGGTCTTCCCAACGCCCTATGGCCGTTGGGATGCCCATCGTGATCTCAAGAAAAACCACACCGAGAATTCAGCTAAAGTGGACCTACCAGTTGCCGGTTTAATCACTGACTTGAAGCAACGTGGCCTTCTGGATGAAACTCTGATCGTCTTTTGTACAGAATTCGGAAGAACTCCCGGCCTCGAAGAGCGCGGCGGTGGAGCAACAGGTCGTGACCACCATCCCAACGGTTTTACAATCTTTCTGGCAGGAGGAGGGACCAAAGGTGGATACGTGCATGGCGCCACCGATGAACTCGGCTATCACGCCTTAGGCGATGCTCATTATGTCACCGATCTGCATGCCACCGTACTTTACTCGCTGGGACTGGACAGTCCAAAGCTGGATATCGACGGCCGCAAGCGCCTTGAAATCGACCACGGCAGGCCGATTCTGGACGTATTCGCATAAAGCAGCAGAAACCAGCTTTTTGCCCGGCGCAATTATGCCAACACTTCTTCAACGACACGAGGCTTAAAGGTGTCAGTCAACCGCTCCTTGAGACCATTACGCTCAAAAAACAAGTCGTGATGTCCCAGTCCTAAGAGATGCAGAATAGTCGCATGCCAGTCCGCAATACTTACGGGATTGTCCTGAGCTGCATAACCGACTTCGTCGGTTCCACCATAACTGACTCCCGGCTTAATTCCGCCGCCGGCCATCCACAAAGTAAACCCGCGAGGACCATGATCACGCCCAGCCGATGCGTAATTCTTTTTGTCTCTCATTTGAGCAATCGGCAGGCGTCCAAATTCCCCGCCCCACACGACCAGCACATCATCAAGCAACCCCCGTTGCTTCAGATCTTTTACGAGAGCTGCTACGGGTTGATCTGTTTGTCCTGCGGCAGACCGAATAGAGTTTTCCAGTCCATTATGACTATCCCACGGCTGCCCACTCATGAAAATCTGAACGTAACGAACACCTCGCTCCACCATTCGTCGCGCCATAATACAACGCTTTGCATAAGAATCGGTTGTTTTTTCACCAACCCCATACATCTCAAGAGTTTCTTTTGTCTCCTGAGTAATATCAAGCACATCCGCCGCCTCGAGTTGCATACGTGCTGCTAACTCATAACTATTAATTCTCGCGTCCAACTGTAACTGGTTGGGTCTGTCTTTCCGGTGTATACGATCAATCTTCCTTAGTAATTCACGCTGAAGGCTGGTAACACCATCTGGATAGGGATTCTCTGCATTGAGATTCAGAATTGGGGCGCCTTCACTGCGAACACGAGTTCCCTGATAAACCGGTGGGAGAAATCCGTTTTGCCAGCTCTGCACTGTATTAACAGGTAGACCGCGAGGATCGTCTAAGACGACATAAGAAGGAAGATTCTGATTGACACTCCCCAGACCATAGGACACCCACGCGCCAAGCGAGGGTCGCCCAGGTAGTAATCTACCCGAGTGAATCTTAAACAGTGCCGGTTCATGGTTTGGATGATTATTATACATCGACTTAATAAACGCGAGATCGTCAACCACTTCGTGAAGATGGGGCAATGCGTCGCTCACCCAGGCACCACTTTCTCCGTGTTGTTTGAACTTAAACGGAGATCGCAACAGTCCGCCAGCAGCCTGTGGAGAACTGATATCCTCAGCAATCTCATTAAAGTAATCTTCGCCGTGCCGCTGATCCAATAAAGGTTTAGGCTCAAATAAATCAACCTGACTGGGGCCACCGTTCATAAACAACTGAATCACCGCCTTGGCTCTGGCAGGATGGTGAGTATCACGCGGTAACGTATCATAACCGCGACGTGGACCACCGGAAGCGGGTTGAGGTTTAGAAGCCACCGGCAACTCCGCTGCTGAAGCGAATTCGTCTAACGCCAATGTAGCCAAAGCCGCTCCGCCAATACCATCGGCTGCCCGCTCAAAGAAACCACGTCGATTCAATTGGTTTGCACTCATCATTTAGACCTATTTGGGACGTTATTAATCTACATACAAAAAGCCAGCCGAGTTGAGCAGGGTATGCCCGTATATCGTTAATGCTTTCAGCTCAGGATCCACTGCGTCACGCTCGTTCTCTGGCAAGCGATTGTTATATTCTTCCCACTGGGCTTTAAGCTGCGTGAGAGCCTCCACAGACAGTTCCACTTCCTCCTGTCTAGGTAGACGACTATAAACATTAAGGTACATTCTCTCGACCTGAGTAGGCAGTTCACGCGTTTCAGACATAATGCGTTTGGCAAACTGTCTGGCTAGTTCACGAACCATTTCACTATTTAGTAAATACAACGCTTGCTGAGCCACATTAGACGTCGAACGAGTTTGACACGCCGGGTTCATCTGAGGCAAGTCAAATGTTTCCAACCAGGACGGCATTTCTTTTCGACGCTGACGCAGATAAACGCTACGACGGTATGCACCGTCTTTACCGACGGCGGTAACCAACCCGTCTTTGCGAACATTCACCGCATCCGGTTCACCAAACTGTGACTGTTCTAACATCCCGGCTACGGAGATGACAGAATCCCGCACCTCTTCGGCTGATAAACGTCGCAGCGGCATTCTAGTTAAGAGCACATTCTCCGGATCATCCACAAGCAACGCCTCGGATAACCCTGAGATCTGGCGATATGTCCTGGAATGAAGCATTAAACGATGCATATGTTTAATACTCCAGCCAGACTCGACAAATTCAACCGCCAACCAATCCAACAGTTCGGGGTGAGAAGGCAATATGCCTAATTTCCCGAAATTATCAACGCTAGCCACAATACCCCGGCCAAAATGATGAGACCAAATCCGGTTCACCATCACCCGCGAGGTTAGCGGATGTTCTCCACCGACCAGCCAATTAGCTAATGCCAATCTCCGGCCTGTCCCCACGGCTCCACCTTCAAGTGTGACCGCCTCAAATGGCGTTTTCCCATCCGTCAACACGCTCGGCACACCAGGCCCAACCAGTCGGCCTGACTGAGTATGATCTCCACGAACGTAAATATACGTAGGGGAGGGTTGCCCACGATCCCACAATGCACGGATGGTGGGCGTTTCACGCTTCTCTTCGTTCAACCCCTTCACCGTTTCATCAACTTCTTTCTTTAATGCAACAAATACTTTGTCAGCCTCTAAAGCTTTATCCGTCAGTTCCAGTGCCTTCCTAAACTTCTCGTGGAGATAACGCTGAA
The DNA here is from genome assembly GCA_002698965.1 of Rhodopirellula sp. GTDB lineage: Bacteria > Planctomycetota > Planctomycetia > Pirellulales > Pirellulaceae > UBA721. Next base: position 12,244 of record PAAT01000016.1, read on the forward strand.
TCTCATTGCGATCATCACCGTCCGTTGCAAATGCTTTCTTCACATCTGCGCGAATCACCTCAGGGAGTTCAGCTACCGCTTTTTCTTGATGATCCGTTTGAAGCTTGCGTCGCAGCTCATTCAAACGCACATTTTGCAGGTCAATCAATGATTGTTTTTGTTTGTTATGCTCATCAACCTCAGCTAACAACTCCGGGGGGGATATGATGAGCGTGCGATTACTCATCACGCCATTCGATTGCCCTGGAACAGCGGTAGGTTTTAGCCAGTCATGAACGTCATAGGCTCCCTGAAACACTGCCATCAACCGATAGTAATCTCGCTGTGGAATAGGGTCGTACTTATGAGTGTGACAACGGGCGCATTTCATAGTCAATCCAAGAACTGTTGAAGAGAAGATGTCTATTTCATCTGCAACAACCTCCATACGCTCGGCCACTGAATTGACCACATCTGAGCCAGTTCCGTCAGGCGCCATCCGGAGAAATCCGGTGGCAACCAAATTATCCACGTGTTGCTCCGTAATCGTTTCCGGATCGGAGTAATCCAACAATTCGTCTCCCGCAATCTGTTGGCGTAAAAATTCCGAATACGGAAGATCTTTACTAAATGCCCTGATGACATAGTCCCGATAACGCCAGGCTGACTTTCGAATGGGGTCGGCGCTACGTTTGCCTTCACTATCCGCATACCCCGCTGCGTCCAGCCAGTATCGTGCCCAACGTTCACCATATGCTGGCAACGTCAAAACGCGCTCTACCATATCTTCGTAGGCATTTGGACTGTCATCCTTAACAAATGCCTCCACTTCCTCTGGAGATGGAGGTAAACCTGTCAAATCGAAATAGACACGACGAATCAATGTGTCCTTCGACGCCTCCACGGACATCTGCAAACCAGCCTCCGATTGTTTCCTAATAACAAACAAATCGATCGCATTATAGGCTTCCTGGTCATGGGTCCGCGGTACCAACGGGCGTAATGGCTTTTTAAAAGCCCAGTGCTCCCGATCTTCCTCGGATACCAGGGGATCGCCACTGGCCGTGGCAACATCTGGGGTGACAGTCACTTCCGGAGCACCCAACTCAATCCAACGCTTAAGAATATCAACTTCATTGCCAGGCATGACTTTGACCCCGGATGGCAATAGTTTATCCCTGGGAGGCATTTCCTCGGCGGCCATTCTTTTGATAATTAAGCTCTCTTCCGGCTTCCCAAGTACGATCGCCGGGCCGGATTCACCTCCCTTGAGCATTGAGGCTTTGGTTCGCAAATCCAGACCACCTTCCTGACGACGATTTCCATGGCAAACCGTACAACGCAGCAGCATGATCGGTTGTATATCATGCTGATTCACCTCAGTGGCTGCAATAAACGACGCTGGATCAGTACCATCTGCAAAGGGCGTCTTGTTTTTAATCCAAACTTCTATGCTATGAATTTCAGTGTCCGTTAAGGGTTCACCTTCACCGTCCGGAGGCATCATTCGTGAATGGACCAACTCGTATAGGTAACTCGAGTCCAAATCTCCGGAAACGAGCGTACTCTGGGATTCTCCCCCCTTAAACAATCCAAACGGAGTCGTAAGGTCTAATTCCCCCTTCTGATTTGAGGCGTTATGGCAAGACACGCATTTCTTCTGGAAAATGGGACCAATATCCTTTTCAAATGTCGGGGTTTCTTCCGCCTGCAACATGGCAGTGGAAACCAGCATTACCAACACGTACAAAAGTATTTTTTGCATTTGGTTTTGACGACTCACACATAAAACATAGGGGCTATCTCTACTAATTAATTATAGCTGGTATTAGAGAAATTCGACCAACCGTTTTTAACGTTAAGACACACCCTCAGCGGCTTGAAATTTCTCTGAGCACGCCCTAACGAACACGGAAGCTTACTAATAATACTTTAATTTCAAACGATGTTGTTCCACTACGGCAGCCTAACGCCCCTTTACCGGCACTATTCGTGTCGCAACGCCTCAATAGGATCCATTTTGGCAGCGCGAATTGCTGGATAAATCCCAAACACTATCCCCACCACAATCGAAATCCCACCTCCCAAAGGAAGTGACCAGGGCACAACAACCGGAGTCACATTTCGCACTGAAGTTGGTAAGGTTTCCATAACTTCGGGCATTGTCTGCAACAGCAGCTCCTGAATGTACCCAACCAATGTCGGACAAAGAAGCCCTCCTACCATTCCAGTCAGCCCACCTGTCACGCTTAGAACGATTGTCTCAGTAAGGAATTGGCGAGTGATATCGGCCTGACGTGCCCCCAACGCGCGTCGAATACCTATTTCCCTGGTTCGTTCCGTTACCGTAGCCAGCATGATATTCATAATGCCAATCCCCCCCACAATCAAAGTAACAGCCGCGATAATACCCATGAAGGCCATAAACATCAGGCGAGTGGTCTTCGCTTGCTCGAGGAGCTCAAGAGGCACTACCACAGCAAAGTCGTTTGTACGATGTAACTTCTGCATTGTCCGCTCCACCGCTTCGGCAGTAGTAACGACATCCTCAATAGATCCAACCTGAAATGTAATCTGGCTTAACTGTACTTCTTCTCCGGTTCGCTGACCAGCGCTCTGAAACATGACCGTGTCGCCGATACGCTGCCAAAACGTTTCCAACGGGATATAAATGTCGCTGGCAAAATCCTGAGCTGCCAGCGAACTGCCAATCCCCGCCATTGCCTGTCGGGGCTCCATAACGCCAATGACGGTGTATGGAATTTCCCTAATACGAATCGTCTTTCCAATCGGGTCATCAATCGGAAAGAATCCCTCCGCAACTTCGCTCGCCAAGACACAGATATTAGCACGTCCATCGACATGAATATCTGAAATAAAATCGCCTGTCATCAGACGGAGATTCATCATTTCTGCATATTCCGGCGTACAGGCTACAATGTGAGCTTCTAAAGTCCTCGCTCCATAATGAGCCTCTCTCTTTGTTTCGCGAATCAACAAATGATCCTGAATTGTGGGGATTTGCAACAAGGCTGCCACATCATCACGCCTGATCCCATACTTAACAAAGAACGTTTCCATATCACCGATATAGTCCTCGGCAGGCATGCGACTTCGAAGAATGACATTACGAGCGCCGAGTTCTTCTATCTGACGCTGCACTTCACGACTGATTCCCTCGCTGATCGCCAACAACCAAATCACACTGGCGACACCCACAAAGATACCCAGAATGGTTAACATCGACCGAAGGGGATGCAGGAAAAGGCTGTTGATCCCAACACGCAGCGTTCTCAAATTAATGAACATTACGAAATCAAACCGTTTACTCAGTTCTTCTCCGCGGTTAACAGCTCGTTGGACACAGAGGAGCCGACTCTCGAATCCAGAGTTGGGAGATATTCTTCTAACTCCGACCGCTTGATAAACCGAAAAGGCGTCAACGTTACGACATCACCCTCCGTTAATCCTGCATCCACGACCACGTGAGTATTATTATTTGGTCCTACGCTTACTGGGCGAGGCTCCCAATCCTGAGCACTTTTAACTAAGCAGAAATGCCGTTCTTCGTGCTGAATGACTGCAGCGAGGGGAACCTGCACCACATCCGATTCACTCTCAAAATAGATTTTCACTTTGGCCCGGAGTCCGGGACGAAGACTCGCCGGGGGGTTCTTGATCGTGACTTTCGTATCATATTCCAAGGGGGCTCCATGCCATCGCAATGGAAATGGGTAGGCGGCAACCTCATTCACTTCACCTTCCAGCGGGTTATCCGGATCAGCATCTAATTCAATTCGCGCCACTTGCCCGGGAAGCACCCGATTAATATTGGCTTCATTAATCCGCACTGCCACTTCCATGTTCTGGATGTCCGGCAAACGTACCACAACCTGATTATCCCGGATAACGGCCCCTTCCTCGATAATGATGTTTCGACGTTCATCATCTGCATAAACAACCTGTCCACTTGCCGGGGCAAGAATTTTACAATTCTTAATCTGCTCCTGAATCTCAACCAGTCGGTTCGTTGCCAGATCCAAGGTACTTTGAGCGGCATCCACCTGTGCTTGTTTCTGCTTAATTGCAGCAGTGTATTCACCAACCAATTTCTCCTTAGTAAACTCCCGATAAACGGTCAACTTCAGCTCAGCAGCCTTTAAATCCCGCTTGGACTTTTCCCATTGAAACCGGTCTGCATTAAGCTGAACACCCGAAAGGAAGCCGCTAGCTGCTAGGCGTTGGCTATGATCCAACTTGGCGAGTGACCTCTCCACACTTTCCTGCGCCACAAACACTTCGGCCTCGAGTAACGTAAGTTCCTGCTGGAAGAGCCCTTTCTCAAATTCTTTAAGCGTTCGCTCGGCATTTTCAAACTGAGACTCTGCCTGAATAAGATTTGCATTATTATTAGCAACGACGATTTTCTGGGCGGTTTCATCGTTCTCCAAAGCAGAAGCGTCGAATTCGACTATGAAATCACCTTCTTCAACATAGGTACCTTCGTCAACGATTTCGATAATCGTCGTCCCTGGAGTCCCAAGTGCCTGAACTTCACAACGTACCTCACGGTTACTTGCACTTGCGACATCTCCGGTTTCGGTCACAAATGCTTCAAAGTCACTACGTTCAACTAAGTGCGTCATCGCTGCATCCGCAGGCGAAATAGCCTGAGGCTGCTCTTGATCTCCATACATGAAAAAGGCGGCAAGACAGCCCCCGATCAAAAGACAAATTACGATGAAACGACCGATCCAATTAGACATGGACTATCTTCTCCTACCAGCCTATTGATGCTTTGAGTTAACCACTAATTATAAACGCTTCTGCGATCAACTAGACCGTTTTTCAACAGGTACCAAATAAAATACGCCCTGATATCAGGATTTCAAGGTAAGAACAGGCCTCTGGGCAACCAATGATCCTGTCGAACAACACAAAAACAATAACGCTTGACGGCCGGCAGTCCGATATATATCATTATGATATCACTTGAATATCACCCTTAAAAAGGCCTCCGCTATGACCTCTGAAGATCTAATTAACGAAAAGCCCTTTAAGCCCAAAAGTGGTTGGCCTTTTCTTGTAATTATTCCCGCCATCCTGATCTTTGGCGTGTGCCAGCTGATTTACAATGTCACTCAGGGAAGTTCCGCTCTGTTGGTCTTAGGCATCCTGACGCAGATACTTTGCGTCGTCACCTTCATAATCTCGTTATGTGGTTTTCAGGCAGTACAGCCTAATAACGCGCGAGTCCTGATACTCTTTGGTGTCTACAAGGGGACCATTCGGGATTCTGGATTCTTTTGGGTGAATCCGTTTTACAGCAAACGTAAGCTTTCTCTCCGAGTCCGCAATTTTGAGACCGGCTCCACGACGACTCCGGAAGTGAAAAATGACATGGGTAAGGTCGTTCAGAAGAAATCTCGGTCCAGTGGCAGGCCTTCCAAGGTGAACGACAGCGACGGCAACCCTATTGAGATCTCCGCCGTTGTTGTTTGGAAAGTAATTAACACGGCAGAGGCGTTGTTCGAGGTAGATGACTATGAAGATTTTGTTGCGGTACAAAGCGAATCAGCCTTGAGGAACCTTGCGAGTCGTCATCCTTATGATAGCGAGGGGGCCGCTACGTCCCTTCGAGGTGACACGGAACTTATTGGCGGGCAACTACGACAGGATATTCAGGACCGCCTCGACAAAGCTGGGGTTCAGGTCTTGGAAGCTCGCATTAGCCATCTGGCATACGCTCAGGAAATCGCAGCGGCCATGCTGCAGCGTCAGCAGGCTCAGGCCGTGGTTGCCGCGAGAACGAAAATTGTGGATGGGGCTGTCGGTATGGTGCAGATGGCATTGGAACGTCTTCGCGAGGATGGAATCGTAGAACTCGACGACGAACGCCGAGCCGCAATGGTTTCCAATTTATTAGTTGTGCTCTGTGGCGACCGACATGCACAGCCGGTCGTTAATACCGGCACATTACATAATTAGGGTTTTTAAATCTACGTTTTAACACGTAAGGATAACCATGGCTAAGCGGGATGCCTTTCTAGTACGCATGGACCCTGCTATTATAAACGCACTTAAAAAGTGGGCGGCGGAAGAATTGCGTAGCGTTAACGGGCAAATGGAGTACCTGATACGTGACGCATTGCGAAAAGAAGGGCGATTGCCAAAACCAAAATCCAGCCAGGACACCAATTGATGAAGAGCGAACCAACTCTACTGAAACCCGCCAAGATGGAAAGACGACATGACCTGGATGCGTTACGCGCTATTGCCATGCTTCTGGGAATTGTTCTCCACGGGCTGATGCCTTTTATTGGCTTACCGGAGTTCATTTTTCCGATTCAGGATGTCTCTCAAATGCCTGCCCTTGGGATGATCCTGTCAGGGATTCATGGATTTCGCATGCCCTTGTTTTTTTTGATTAGCGGATTCTTTACCACCATGCTTTGGAGACGCCGCGGACTTAATGCGCTCATCCACCATCGATTCAAGCGAATTTTCCTGCCCTTGCTGCTTGGCTTGGTAACCATTATCCCGCTGACTAATATGGTCTACTCTCTTCCATATTGGTCTCAGGAAAAGGCTTCCGTTCCATCCGCGACCAATAACCGGCTCACGCTGGTACAAAATGGCCCGTCCCGAAACTTATTTGCTTTCATCGAATCTCGTAACGTCTCAGATATCAAATCCCTATTGGATAATGGCGTTTCTCCGGACACACGTCATTCAAAGGGATATACCGCTCTTAACGCAACCGTTTATGCCAACACTCCTGAGATCACTAAACTACTCCTTGATTACGGCGCAAATCCAAATCTGCCTTCGCTGGAAGGAGATGGCAATACTCCATTCATGGAGAGTGCATTTTGGGGGCAATCTGAGATCTTCAGGCTACTGCTGAACGAGGGTGCTGACCTCTCGCTTACAAACAACAAAGGAGCCAGTGCTGCATTACTGGCAACGGTGGACATCAATTTAGCGTACAACATTGCACAATTTATTGGTCTCAGGCTAACTATAGACCAGATCGCCAGCGGTCGAGAAGAGGTGTTGCTAGCAATTAATCAAGGGCTTAAAGACAATCCGGACGCCATCACTCCTCGTCTGCAAACGAACAAACTTGAAATAAAGCAATTGACCGGCGACTCGTTTGCACCTCAGGCCAAAGCAGAAGAAGACATTTTAACGATGTTGATGTACATGCCTATTTTCCATCACCTCTGGTTCCTTTGGTACCTTTGTTGTCTGGTGGCAGCTTTCAGCCTTTGGGCTCTTGCCGCAGACAAGCTTAAACTTACTTTTCCCCGCTGGCTTATCATGCCTCCGGTTTGTTTCCTCTGGCTGCTACCTTTGACATACTTCTTCCAGAACCAAATGGGATACGAACCTGGATCCTTCGGCCCTGATACAGCGACCGGACTGATTCCCGTTCCGGCGATTATCGGCTTCTATGCGATCTTCTTCTTTTACGGTGCCTGGTATTACGACTGTGACGACAGCAAGGGGGAACTTGGAAAATACTGGTGGTTCTCACTTCCGATAGCTCAGTTTCTCATTCATCCTATCGGTCTAGAGTTTGCTTCGGGAGAATTTGGCTTTAGGCATGAACTTGCATCCATTGAGCACTATCGTCTCCTTTCAGTGCTCTTTCAAATTGCGTACGTCTGGCTGATGACAACAGGCTGCTTAGGAATGTTTCGTAAATTCTTTAATCACGAAAGCAAACGCATGCGTTATATTTCGGATTCTTCATACTGGCTATACATAGCCCATATCCCACTGCTCTTCCTGCTACAGTACCTCACTTCCACTCTGGAAGTCTCAGCATTAATAAAAGCACCGATGACGATTCTGATATGCTCCGCCCTACTATTAATTTCATATGAGTACTGTGTGCGGTACACGCCTTTAGGTACCCTCCTCAACGGTGCGAAAAGACGTCCGGGGGAAATTCCTGCGACGGTAGCGTCTGTAATGCCAGCGACCACCACGCCGGTCGACCTTAGCGAATATAAACCTCCCACGGATGATGGTAATTCATCTTCCGAAGCGGAGAGAGAAGACTAATTAACGTTGATAGACCTCACAACGAGGTTCAAATATTACGTCATCATCAAGCGGAAACATCGGACGGGCGCATAGGGTGTGTCCTAAACTTTTCAAATTCGCACTCGTCGCGCCGGGGGCGTCTACATCTATATAGAGCGCGGCCCAATCCTTATACATCTGAGGTTCACAATGTGGTGATTTCATGACCACCGCATCAAAACGATCAGGTTCCTGTCCATGCGCTCTGAAGAACGAGCGATCAAACAGGTGACAGGCCCGACTACTGACCACAACCGTAAATGTTCCCACTTCTAACACCACAGTCGGACCTGCATGCCAAAGCAGCTTAAATGTTTCACTATAGAAATCCCCATCGGAAACCATCCGCACTTTAGCCTTCACTTTGAGTGGTTGATACCGTGCTGGGTCAACACCTCCCCCCAGGGACAATTCCACCTCGTTACCAACTCCTGCTGCTCTGGCGGCCTCCACTGCCGTTTCGTCAACGATTGGAACTAGCAACTGACCTTGATAACCTGCTTCATATAATGCCGCTAAAACGGCATTTGAATCACCGGATGCTCCGCTGCTAGTTGCATCCGCTGCATCCACTAAGACGACTGTCCCACCCACGTGCTCCATTGTCTTTTGAACAGCATCCTCCAGTGACGTCAGAGGGACCTGCATCTTCTCACGGTGCACCCAAAACAATTCTGCCATTTCGGTGGCGTATTGTTCAGCCAACTCCGGATTACCATCAAGGACGACAAGGCTATTTGTGCATAACTCCGGAACATCGGTAAACGGATTACCAATAAACATACCTGCGGATAACCCTTCGTGGCTGCCTTCAATCTTCTGGGCTAACCGGATACATTCTCCATAAATACCGCTATCAGTAATAAGTTCATCACCACGCACTAAAGCCGGAACCCTCACCCGAACAGTGACCGGTTTGATATTCTCCCGAAGTAACCGCAATAACAATCGCGAGGCTCGCTCTCCTGTTTCGAATTGGTCGACGTGCGGATAGGTATGATAAACAACAATCGCGTCACTATGCTCAAGCATCCTTTCGGTCATAATCCCATGTAAATCCATGGACGTGACGATTGGAATATCCTCGCCGAGGATCTCTCGGGCCTTTGCCAGCATAGCGCCCTCCGGATCCAGTTCATTCACAGCCGCCATAGCGCCATGCATGCAAAAGTAAACGCCATCAATGCCTTTGCCACGCAATGTTTCAAGCGAGGCAATCAACTCGGAGGAAAGCTGGTCCCATGCTGATGAACTAAATAACCCGCCAGAAGTGATCGCCTTAGCACTAATGGTCGGAATAATTTCCACATCTTCTTCAGACTCAAAGACACTTAGCGCACCACCGATTTCATTAATACCCCCACGACTTGACTCAATCCAGGACTCGCCTGATTTAATAACAAAGTCGTGATAATGTGTTTCAGCTGGATTGAACGAGGAGATTTCCTGCATCAATTCGAACATCGCGATCTGAGGCATAACCTATTTCCTTCTAATCTGAATAACGACCTGCCTAGCGCCGTAGTACGCTACACTTTAATCTGAGCCTGCTGCCCTAATTCCAATACCTGCGAAGGAATACCGGAGACCAGTCTCAACTCACCAAGATCAAACAGTGTGTTCATAATCGTGGAGATTAGATGACCCGGGTGCAGTGGATTATCTGCCGGTTCTCCACCGTCTTTATCCGAATGCCCGATAACGGCACCCTGTTCAAATCCTGAACCGTAGAGGAACAATGGAGCCAGTTTCGCCC
>PAAT01000017.1 GCA_002698965.1 Rhodopirellula sp.
CCGGACAGGATCGCATTGGTTGGATGAATCATCAGGTCGATTTAGGAATCCCCTTTGCCGCCCCTCAATCGTACCCCCGTCAACGAGGGTTTGATCAGTTCTATGGTGTCATCTGGGGAGTTGTTGACTTTTTTGATCCTTTTTCGCTGGTACATAATGATGATCCTGTGACTGATGTGGCCGATGATTACTATCTGACGGATGCAATCACAAATTATTCCGTAAAGTACATCCAGGACTTTGATAAGTCAGATAAAGATCCGTTCTTTTTATATGTGGCTTACACAGCGCCTCATTGGCCACTGCATGCCAAACCCGAAGTCACAGAAAAGTATGACGGTCGGTATGATGCAGGCTGGGATCAACTCAAGAAAGACCGTTTTGAAAGGCAACGCAAGCTGAAGCTGTTTCCAGGTCACATTCCGGTTGAACCAGTTGAGGATCGAGGCGTTTCTTGGGACTCGCTTTCAGTTTCAGAGAAAGAGTACCAGGCTAACAAGTTTGAAGTCCACGCGGCGATGGTCGATAGTGTCGATCAGGGGATTGGTCGTATTGTCGAGGCATTGAAAGAGACTGGCGAATTCGAGAATACGGTGATTTTCTTCCTTTCCGATAATGGTGCGTCGCCAGAGATTCCGGGGTATGCGGGCTATGACCGTAACGGAGAAACGCGGGATGGACGTACTGCTCATCGTGAAAAGGAACTCAAATTACCTGAAAATCGTAACAAGCTTGGTTCTGACGAGAGCTATACGGGTCTGGGACCTGCCTGGGCTAATGCCGCCAACAGCCCGCTCAAATACTGGAAGAAAGAGAGTTATGAGGGTGGCTGCCGTACACCGTTTATCGTTCACTGGCCGGCGGGATTAAAGGCAAAAGCCGGTAGTATCACCAGAGATCTGGGGCATGTCATGGACATCGGTCCAACCTGTCTTGAGCTTGCAGGAGCAAAACCCGCCGAAAATTTCCCGATGGATGGAGTCAGCATGGTGAAGGCTCTGGCTGGTGCTTCGTTGACTAATGACCGCATACTTTTCTTTGAACACAATGGTGGTCGGGCCGCGCGTCATCGCCAGTGGAAGATCTCGGCTCTGGCGGGCCAGCCCTGGGAACTCTACAACCTGGATAAAGATCCTGCTGAAACAACGAATATGATTGAGGATCAGCCACAGCGTTATGAAGATCTGAAGTATCGCTGGGAAGATTGGCTGGCACAAATGCCACAGGTTGGTTCTGTGAAGCCTATACAGAATGGCAAACAAGCTGAACGCATTGCGAATCAACCTGTGAAGATGAGCTGTACATTTTCATCGCTTGCACACAATGGGGTGCTGGTTGCTCAAGGGGGTAGTCAGCAGGGAATTAGCCTGCATTTACGTGACAAAAAACTAACATTTAACGTCCGAATCAATTCAAAACTGACGGAGATCACTACGCCGGCACTTGAAGGTAACGGGCCGTTTGAGGTTGAAGCATTGCTTGATGACGGCGGGAAACTTCGTTTGTCCGTCAATAATGAAGTACGGGCTACAGGTAGTTGTGGAAGTCTGATCCCCGTCCAACCTCAGGACGGCCTAAGTATTAAGGATGATTCGCAAAGCAATGTTGGGGCGTATGGGGACGACTTTAAATACGCTGGTAAAGTGACCGACGTGAAAGTACGCGGGTTAAATATTAGGCCTGCGAAGCCGCGCAAAGAAAAGACTACTGAAGGAAAGCCCGCTCCGAACTTTATCGTTATTTTGACGGATGATCAGGGATGGGGAACAACATCCATTCCTTATGATCCAGAGATCAGACAGTCCGCCAGTGATTTTTTTCAGACACCCAATATGGAGCGAATTGCAAACGCTGGAATGCGATTTACTCAAGCCTACTCAGCGCATCCAAACTGTTCTCCTTCCCGAGCTGCTTTATTGACAGGTATCAGTCCGGCCGCAATGCATATGAGCGATATCGTGGATCGACACGGAGGCCGGTTATATGAAGGCAATAAACTGAACCCACCGCGACATGTTGATGATCTCGATTCAAACCTCGACACGATTCCGGAACTTTTGAAACGGCACAACCGCGCTTATCGATCAGCTCATTTTGGGAAATGGCACTTGAATGGTAATGGGCCTGAGGCTCATGGATTCGATGAAAGTGATGGCTCCACGGGGAATCGTGAAGGCACTGTACCCTCTAATCTGCCAGATGATCCGAAGCGAGCGTTCAGTATGACTCGTTCGTCGATTCGTTTTATGGAGCGACAGGTTCAGGAAGGTAACCCGTTTTATTTACAGGTTTCACACTATGCCACTCATTTAGGCTATCAGGCAACGTCCGAGACGATCGCAAAATTGACAGATCGCAAACCCGGTCGTCGGCATAACAGTGTTCCTTATGGCTCCATGATTGAAGACCTCGATCGTTCTTTAGGCGATTTATTAGATGCAGTTGAACGTTTGGGTATCTCTGACAATACCTATATTATCTATACAGCAGACAACGGTACCTATCCGACCGAAGATCCGGGTAATATCAACGGTCCACTTCGAGGTAGTAAAGCGACGCTTTGGGAAGCTGGTGTGAGAGTACCAATGATGTTAGCTGGACCTGGTATTCAAGCAGGTTCAATCTCCAGGACTCCTGCCATTGGGTGGGACATCCTGCCCACGATTTGTGAAATTGTAGGTGTTGAAAATCTAGACGAACGGATCGAAGGAGGGAGCTTATTGCCGGTCTTAATGCGTAAACAGAATGCACAAGTCCAGCGTTCCCGTGAAGAGCTGTATTTTCACTGGCCTCATTACCAACATGAGAAAAAGAGTAAGCCAGATTCCACGGTGATTGCCGGGAATTTCAAATTGCATTACTTTTGGGAATCCCGCGAAGTTCAGCTCTTTGATCTCAGTCGGGATCTCCCTGAAAAAACGGATGTCTCTGGGGAATATCCGGAGCTCACAAAGCAACTTCAGGAAAAACTCATGCAGTATCTCAGTGATATTGATGCCCCGTTGCCGAAAGTAAATCCAAACTATTCGCCCGCGACCGATCCGGCTCTCGATCAATAACGAAGTGTTTCTCTAGTCGTCAATTTTTTTAATTGTGGTATGTTGTTGGCAGTCCTCTTCTACCTTTTTTGAAGATCGAATCGAATGGTAAAGTTTATTACGCCTCTGTTTTTATTGTTCTTAAACGTCTCTTTGTTTGCCGCCCCGCAGCGGCTGAATGCAGAGACTCGGCCTAATGTGCTTGTGATTATGGCTGATGACCTTGGGTTTGGTGATCTTTCATGCTACGGAGCCGATTCCTTTAAGACGCCTCATATCGATAAACTGGCGGCGGGTGGAGTACGGTTTACAAACGGTTATTGCTCGGCTTCGACGTGCACTCCAACACGATACTCACTGCTGACCGGTACCTATGCTTTCCGCAAGCCCGGTACAGGAATCGCTCCGCCTAATTCACCTGCCGTGATTGATCCGGATACGTATACACTTGCTGATGTAATGAAAAGAGCAGGATATCGAACGTCCATTGTAGGTAAATGGCATTTGGGTTTAGGTGAAGAATCGGGACCGGATTGGAATGGTCAGCTCAAACCCGGTCCCTTGGAACTGGGCTTTGACAGTTGTTTCTTATTACCGACAACTAACGATCGTGTCCCTCAGGTTTACGTGCAAAATCATCGAGTTTTGAATCTTGATCCCAAGGATCCATTGTGGGTTGGGAAAATGAAACCAAGTGAAGATCATCCGACCGGCGTTACACATCGCCATACGTTGAAAATGGATTGGTCGCATGGGCACAATTCAACAATCCATAACGGTATTAGCCGGATCGGTTTTTACACCGGCGGGCAAGCGGCGCGTTTCCGTGACGAGGATCTGGCTGACAAATGGGTCGAAAAATCGATTGAGATCATTGCAGAGGAATCCGATGCTCCGTTCTTTCTGTTTTTTTCCTCCCACGATATTCATGTACCAAGAATTCCGCATGAACGATTTCAGGGAGCGACAGAGTTAGGTTTCCGAGCTGATTCGATTATTCAATTTGATTGGTGTGTGGGAGCTCTGGTAAAGGCGCTAAAACAGAATCGCAAACTTGATAATACGCTGATTATTGTTTGCTCAGATAATGGCCCGGTTATGGATGATGGTTACAAAGATTTTGCTCTGGAGAAATTGGGAGACCATCGTGCAGCAGGCCCTTACACAGGTGGCAAGTACAGCGTCTATGAAGGCGGTACCCGGACTCCATTTATCACGTATTGGAAGGGACAGATTAAGTCTTCTGTTAGTGACGAGATGGTTTGTACGATTGACCTGGCAGGTAGTCTTGCCGCATTGACTGGTCAGGTATTACCTCAAGATGCATGCGTCGACAGTTTTAATGTTCTCAAGGCATTAATGGGGCAAAAGGGAGCAAAAGGTAGAGACCATTTGGTACAGCAAAATAATGGTAACAATGGTACCTATGCACTACGTGATGGTGATTGGAAACTACATCGCTACGACAGAAAGACAGCTCGCAATGTTGTGGTGGAGCAGCAGTTAGCCAACGTTAAAGTTCCACCGTACATGCTCTTCAATTTGGCCAAGGATCCAACGGAATCCAGGAACGTGATTGCTGACCACCCAGAAATTGCGTCGCGTTTGAAACAGCAACTAACTGAGATTATTGAATCAGGCCGTTCCCGCTAAAAAGCTATTCGACGACATTTCCTCTTAGGTAGAGAAAATAGAATTGTTGAGAGTACCGGTGCTATCACCAAATTGATCAATTTGGATGCCTAGGCTGTGAAGGATACTGAGGTACATATTACACATCAGCGTATCTCCATCTCGCCAGTGAACGCCGTGTTTTAGTCCCATATTGCTACCACCAACCACCATTGTCGGCAGGTTCTTTGGATAGTGAGTCGTACTACAGCCGGAGCCGTAAAGGACGATACTGTTATCCAGTAGAGAACCATTATGGTCCTGAAATTCATTCAAGCGATTGAAGAAATAGGCGAGCTGTTCACTTAGGAATTTGTCGTATTTAGCAAACTCCAACTGACCATCCTTGTCGCCCGCATGTGACAGGCTGTGGTGGGTACGTGTGAGACCCAGCTTCAACGGGAAGGTATCACTAATACCCATACCATCTTCCCGGTTCAGCATGAAGGCAACACTGCGTGTAATGTCCGCATCAAATGCTAAGGCAATCAGATCAAACATATTTCGATAATATTCGGCGGGTTCACCTGCATTCGATGCTGCCAGATTGAGGTGCGTATGATCCTGCTTTTTCAGTGGAATATCAATCCAACGTTCAGAGGCAATCAGACGTGACTCAACCTCATCGAGTGATGTCAGGTACTGCTCCATTTTCTGCCGATCAGATTTCCCGAGTCTTTTGTTCAATGCGCGAGCGTTGTCCAGCACGGCATCGACAAGCTTGATTCGTTTTTTCAGCTGTTCACGTTCTACTTCGATGGACTGTTGGTCACCACGGAACAAACGGTCAAAGATTCGGCGGGGATTATTCTCAGCCGGAATTGGCTTGCCTTGAGCATTGTATGAGATCGTACCTGTACGAGACAGGAAGCCTACGCCAGCATCGACAGATAGAACGAGGGATGGCTGACGGCAGTATTGTTTGGTGTGCTGAGCTACAACCTGATCGAGTGCCACACTGTTATAAGTTCCGGGTTCCGGATCGTGGAGTTTTGCTCCCGTTAGCCACATGTCGGAACATGTATGTGGATCTGCTTTTGGGCCGGCCGAGTGATACATCCCACCCATGAAGCTGAGTTGCTTACGAAAGGCTTCGAGCGGTTTTGTGGATTCACCGAATTTAAAGTCCTTCCCATCGATGGTTGGGAACCAGCTCCAGTCATTAATGCCGTGCTGATCCTTAGGAAGTGACATGCCATTGGCTGTATACATCGCGCAAAAACGGCGAGGTGTGTCTTCCACAACGTCCTTCCCCATCGCTTCGAGCAATGGTAAGGGCAATGCTGCTCCCGCAATTCCTTTTAGGACAGTACGTCGTTTGATTTTGGTTGAACTAGCCATGTTCTTCTTCACCTGAGTAGGAGGATTTCCGAATTTGGTCCTTTGTATTGTTATCGTCGCACGGCTCGGTATTACTTTTCAAGAAACGCCTGACTGGTTACGACAAATCGAACCATATTCCGCATACGGTAACCATCTGCTTTTAATTGTAATTGTTTTTCTTTAAGGGTTTCAATCTCATTGTAGCTAAGGCTTCGGCCAACCGCATACGTTGTCATGTGTTTTAGGAAGCTAAATGCGACCTGATCAATGCGGTCGTTGGCCAAATATTCACGTAATGCCAGAAATCCATCGACTTCGGTAGCGTCTGGAAGCGTGGCGTTGGCATCTGCTTTAGCAAAATTCTTCTTCCAAATACCACCGGCATCAAATTGTTCAAAAGGCAGTCCCCACGGATCAATACCTTCATGACACTTGCGGCAGCCTTCCTGATCTCGATGTAGAAGAAGTTTCTCAGCCAATGTGAGACCTTCCTGTGCTTCGTTGAGAGCGGGGACATTTGGTGGAGGGTCAGCGGGGGGTTCGGCGATGATTTTCCGGGCTAACCATGCTCCGCGTTTTACCGGATTCGATTCCCGACCATTAGAAAGTCCTGAAAGTACTCCGGCTGTAGATAGTAAACCACCCAACTGAGGTTGGTCGACGTTTACCTGTACGAATTCAAATCCGGATTCAATCTTTTCAGGGATACCGTAGTAATTCGCCGTCTGCTCATTGGCGAGGATGAAGTCTGATTGAATGAGGTTTTCCAGCGGTAGGTTATTGGTGATCAGGTATTCCAGATATCGAATAGGCTCTTTCCTTAATTCCAGACGGAAGTCACGTGTGAGATTGGGGTACATTCCGGCATCGATTTCAACGACGTCGAATTTGTCGAGTTGGAGCCACTGACTTGTGAATTCCCGCATTGCCCGGCGGAATCTGACGTCTGCAATCAAACGATCTACCTGAGCCGGGAGTTGTTTTTCAAGCTCCTCTTTGTCTGCTAAAGCAAGCAGTTCCTCGTCGGGTGCCGAATTCCAGAGGAAGTAAGAAAGCTTTGACGCCAATTCATAGGAATCTAGGGGTTCACCTTCAGGTGATTCACTGGATTCAATCAGGAATAGGAATTGCGGTGATGTGAGTGTGACCAGTAAAGCATCTTTGATGCTGCTGACAAAGTTCTCACTAGCTTCGAAAGACTCAGCCCAGACTTTGTGTAAAGAGTCTGACTCGGATTTAGACAGAGGTCGACGGAATGCGCGAGCACCAAAGTTATCTAAAATCTCTCGGGCGTAAGTCGTCCGGTCGTTCTGATTATCGGAGTTGATGAAGATCGCCTGATGAGTCTTTGGAGGCCAGGCTTCGTAGAAAGGTCCTTCGAATTCAATGGAACGAATGAGCAGCCGAGGCATATCACGGCCATCGGTGTATTCGCTGATGACTCCAATTTCACGCATGCCAGCAAGGTAGTTTGGATTGAGAGGATCACGGTTCGGATTCGGATAATTGGCCATCGCACCTTCAAAGATGAAGTCCTGCAAATCTGTTCCGGCCACGGCGACAGGTTCGCCTACTCGATCCAGAGTCGATCCGCAGTCACGACGCAGACCTACGTGTACGCCGATTCGTGGTGCTCGTTTTGAGAACGCCGTGAACTGCTTAGCAGTCTCGTGATCCTTAGAGAGAGGCGTCAGGTAGAGCTGAACGGGGGTGGCTCCTTTGAAGTCCGCACGAACGTTATGCTCACCTTTCTCTAAATACAACGCAGCGAAGGCGGGTGTTTTTAGAGAAGCTGTGAATTGACGATGATCAACATGTACAGTCAGTTCGGCAGGTTCAACCGGAGGAGGTAAAATGAACTGCTCGCCACCTGTCAGCAAAGCTTTAATTTCGGCTTCGGCCAGAGCACGGCGATAGAACCGCACTTCATCGATATCACCTTTGAATTGTTGGGCACCTTCAATCCGGCCGATGTGCAAACGCGCATTCTTATTAGCAAGATCGGCTTTGTTGATTCTGCCTTTGGCTACTTGAAAGCCATTCACATAAAGTCTGGATTCCTCCGTACCGGGAATGATTACTGCCGTCAGGTGTTGCCATTGATTCACACGGATCATGCCGGGAGGTGACTCGATCGTACCATTGTGCATACTCTGATTATTAGCGGTTTCGACCCGGATGCCCCCCTTGTCGTTTGGGATGTCAAACAGGAATCCATGGGTATATCCGTAGCCACCCAGACAGATAATGCCGCCCTGACGAATTTCTGTGGGGCGAATCCAAACAGAGATCGTGAACGACCGATCGGCAACGTTCATGGACTCGTGATAAGGCACAACAAAGGAATCGTTTTGACCATCTACAGATAATGCTTTGCTAAAAGGTGAATCAACTAATTTTGCGTTGTCTTCTAAGTTACCAGTTAGATTGTCGTCTTCTGGGGTTGTTGTAAGCGTGTCGTTGAAACTCCAATAACCCACTAAAGCTTCGTTAAGCTTTGAAGCATCCGTTTTGACTCCGGCGAGCGATGGTGGAGCTGAATACGCGTCAATTTGATAGGTTCCGCTTTCCGGCACGGTTACTATTTGGCCGTCCGCAGAATTCTGAACGGCGATTGTATCTTGCTTCGCCGTACCGGCTGTCGGGTGCGAGTGTTCCAGCAGCAAGGCGTCTTCATATTTGGCCGCTTTGACAG
The DNA here is from genome assembly GCA_002698965.1 of Rhodopirellula sp. GTDB lineage: Bacteria > Planctomycetota > Planctomycetia > Pirellulales > Pirellulaceae > UBA721. The sequence goes on from PAAT01000017.1 coordinate 8,728, forward strand.
TTACACGGAATCGTCCACTGTCAGGAAGTTCACGCAGTGAGATTTTGAAGTTGGACTGTGGTCCGTAAGTGCTTGATTGCCCGAAGATTTCAGGACTCGGTATGGCGGGGCGTAAAGCAAACCCTTCTGGTAGGGACTGATATGCTAAACCCTTGGGGTAACCAGGCGTTCCCCGGACGCAGGCGAAGACAGCATGATAGATACTGTCATATTCACGCCAGCCACGCACGGTTGCGTTACCTTGATAACCCTCGACAAAACGAAATTTGCGTTGCATCAGGAACTGTTCGTATTGGAAAGGTTTCTCCGGAGTTAACTCGATGACTTCAAAATCCTGATTGCGTAAGAGCATGCTGTTAGCCCCCAGAATCAGATTATCTTTTTCAGGATTGGCATTAATCTCTTCGCCCAGATCCATTCGAAAAGTCTGGATGACCGGTTTTTGAGAAGGGTCGACAATGGCAAGGTCGAGACCTTTAGCTGCAATTTCAAAATAGGATTCCAGCAGTAGCGGTGAGAGTAAGAGTGTTTCCTGATTATTGAGAAAACCATCTTCCGAGACCCCGTCCGCCGGGAGAATATCGGTTAGTTCGTCTTGAATACCCAGTAAGTCCTGAAGTGTGTTTCGATACTGCGCGACAGTCAGACGCCTGATAGATCCATTTTTCTCTGAATTACGCGAACGCGCCGCGGCGATTTCGGATTCAATCCATTTCACCAGAAACCCGCGTTCCTGTTCGCTCGGCTGGACTTCATCCTCGGGTGGCATCGCGTTAAGTGAAACTTGTTTCGCAACGTCCCGCCAGTGGAACAGCGATTCATCCGGGAATTCGCCGGTAAAGTTATCAACACGTACACCTGAGGTCATTTCATCGACGTTGTGGCAGCGTATGCAGTATTTTTTGATCAGTGGCTGGACTTGTTTCTGAAATGCTTCAATCGGCGGTTCTTCGTTTGCTTTCAGTTGGATCGACGCCAGCATTAATCCTAAAAACAGAATTCGCGATAATAAATCAGTAGTGTCGGACATGAGTTTCTGGCGGAGATGGAATCAAAAATTACGGCGATATCTAACAATCAAATTATAACAGCCAGCTCCAAGGTGCGGTTGATGTATGATGAAGTAGTTATCTTCCCAGAGGTTATTCGGTTGGGTTCATTCATGCCAGACAAGCCAGATCTAGTTCAATATGAGGATGTGAGTTCTGAGTATCTTGAGCAGCGACAGTTAAAACCAAGTGCCGGTTGGGTCCTGCTTTGGGCTATGGGTGTTGGCGCCGTGATTTCGGGAGATTTTTTTGGCTGGAACCTTGGCCTTGGTTCGTCTGGCTTTGGAGGCTTAGCTGTTGCAACTTTGTTGATGGCCGTGATGTATTTCTGCATGGTTTATACTATTGCTGAGCTTTCAGCCGCGCTTCCGCATGCGGGAGGTTTTTTTTCATTTACCCGTAGTGCGATGGGGCCTGTGGGTGGATTTATCTGTGGGCTGACCGATGTAATAGAGTACGTTATTACGCCAGCCGTCATCGTGATTGGTATCGCTGGCTATATTAATCAACTCGTCTTTCCCGGGCAGGCTGACGTAGCGATAGGCTATACCATTTTATGGTGGTTCCTGGTTTATGGGTTGTTTGTCTTTATTAATATTCAGGGAGTAGCTCTCTCGTTACGTATGGGACTTGTTTTTGCCGGGCTGGCTGCGATTGTCCTAGTCGTGTTTTATATTGGGGTTTTTGCAACCGGAAGTTTTGATGTAGCAAAACTGTTTGATGTGCAGCCCACAGAAGGGAATTCGGATTGGTTTCCCAATGGTTGGACTAGTGTCTTTGGAGCCCTACCTTTTGCGATCTGGTTTTATCTTGCGATTGAACAGTTACCGTTGGCTGCAGAAGAAAGTCACAATGCCGTCGAAGACATGCCACGAGCGCTGATTCTTGGAATGTTTACACTGTTTGGACTTTCATTATTTACTTTGGTGTTAAACACGGGAGTTGTCGGCGCCACTGCATTGGGCGATTCGGAAGCGCCTTTAGCGGATGGGTTTCAGGTCGTATTTGGGATTGGCTCAACAGCTACTTTGATGACCTTGATGGCATTGGTTGGTTTGATTGCCAGCTTTCACGCGATCATCTATGCCTATGGTCGTGTGTTGTTTGCACTATCAAGAGCCGGATACATTCCCAGAATTCTTTCGTTGACTGGTGAGCGTCATACTCCCTATGTAGCCTTGATTGTTGGTGCGGGTATTGGTTTGGCGTGCGCTTTGTGTATTGAGTTTTTAGGTGAGCAAAGCAATGTGGGAGCTGCGTTGCTGAACATGGCTGTCTTTGGAGCCGTGATTTCCTATGCCAATGTGATGCTGAGCTATATTATTTTGAGAATCAAACGTCCTGATTTACCAAGACCTTACAAAAGTCCGTTTGGAATTCCCGGTGCTGTCATTGGGCTGATGCTGTCAATTTTAGCGTTGGCAGCAACGATGTCGGATCAAGCGATGCTACCGGCCATTATTGGAGTCATCGTATTTCTGGTGATAGGCTTGCTCTATTTCTTTTTGTATAGTCGTCACCATTTGGTGGCTCAGGCACCTGAAGAAGAAATGGCTTTGCTCAATACAGGCGAAAAGGAACTGGAGCAATCTGTTCCCCATTAACCCTTTAACTATGATGAGTAATAAAAGGAATTTAACTGAGTTTGAGGCATGTTGGTATCTTTAGAACAACTGGAAAAACGAGTCAAAGACGGATCGGTTGATACGGTAATCGTCGCGTTCCCGGGGCTATATGGACGTTTGCTGGGTAAACGGTTTGATGCAGAGTTCTTTCTTTCCACCGTGGCTGATCGTGGCACGCATGGTTGTAACTATTTAGCCACGGTTGATATGGAAATGGAGCCTGTCGAAGGGTATGCCTTTGCTAATTGGGATGCTGGATATGGTGATTTTCATATGCAGCCGCGAATAGAGTCCTTACGGGTTCTCTCTTGGGCGGATCGAACCGCGATCATACTCTGCGATATTGTGGAGGAACAGACTCATGACTCGGTACCTTATCTTCCACGAAGTATCCTCCAAAATCAGGTGGACCGGGCTAATGAACAGTGTTTTTCTGCCAAAGCTGCGACAGAACTTGAATATTACCTGTTTCAGGAAAGCTATGAACAAGCTCAACAACAGAATTACGAAGGCCTAAAGCCCAGTGGTTGGTACTTAGAGGACTACCACATCTTGCAAGGTTCCCGTCGTGAACGATTCCATGGTGAATTAAGGCGTCAACTCAAGGCATCGGGGATTCCCGTCGAGTCAACCAAAGGAGAGTGGGGGCTTGGGCAGCACGAACTTAACGTTGTTTATGGTGATATTGTCGAAATGGCTGATCGCCACATTCTTATTAAACAATGCGCTAAAGAGCTTGCTGACCAACTTGGTGTTAGTGTTACCTTTATGGCGAAGCAATCTCAGGAGCAGGCGGGTTCAAGTTGTCATATTCATCTGAGTCTTTGGGAGGGTGAAAAGAATGCCTTTGACGGAGAAGAGCAATTTGGTCGAATAAAGTGCTCATCCACATTTCAGCACTTTCTGGCAGGCTGGATAAGCCATGCTTCTGAGTTTATGCCGTTTTATGCTCCGACAGTGAATTCTTATAAACGATATCAGCATGGCAGTTGGGCTCCGACAACACTGGCCTGGAGCCAGGACAACCGTACGGCAGGATTCCGTGTTGTCGGTTCTGATAGTTCGTTGAGAATTGAGTGTCGGATCCCTGGGGCCGACTGTAATCCTTATTTAGCATTGGCAGCCTCTTTAGCATCAGGGCTGGATGGAGTAGCACAACAAATGATTCCACCTGAGGAGTTTGTTGGAAATGCATACGATGAGGAGGCGACAGCAGCCGTACCAACCACCTTTACTGAAGCTATTCAGGCTTTTGAACAGAGTGTGTTTGTGAAAGAGACGCTCGGTGAAGGGGTTCATCAGCACTACGTACACTTTTATCGCACGGAACAAATCGCATATGAAAATGCTGTGACCGACTGGGAACGACAGAGGTACTTTGAAAGGATCTAGAGGCCTGATGACCAAACCAGTGATTGGACTGACGATGTATGGTCTCAATGACCAAAAGCACTATACGATCCCCGGTGAGTACGTCGACTGTGTTATCGCGGCAGGTGGTGTCCCTATGGTTTTGCCGTTGCAAGGAGATATTCAAACTCAATTAGATCGGGTGGATGGGATTCTATTGATCGGAGGCGGCGATATTTGTCCAAGCTGTTACGATCAGGCTCCTCATGAAACGATTTATATGCTGGATAAGCAGCGCGATCAATATGAACTGGAATTAGTTCAGCGGGTTTTGGCGACGGGTAAACCTGTTTTGGGGATCTGTCGTGGGATTCAAATTGTGAATATTGCTCTGGGAGGTACCCTCGTTCAGCATTTGCCGGATGTCAAAGGTGATTTGGTTCAACACAGAATGCCACCACGCGAACCGGTTGAACATCCTGTTCTTGTGAAGGCAGGTTCAAGACTGGCAGAAATTGTAGAAGACCTCAACTTTTTAGCTCCATCCTGGCATCATCAGGCGTTAGATGAGGTGGCCGATCAACTAATGGTGGTTGCCCATGCTCCGGATGGAACAGTCGAGGCTGTTGAAATGCCTGAGCATCGCTGGTGCATTTGCGTCCAGTGGCATCCGGAGTTAGCAGGTTCGGATGATGTTATTCAGCAGAGATTGTTTAGAAATTTTGTAGCACATTGTCAGTAGAAGTATCTGTAGTTTAGGAAAACAACATGGGACGATTGCAGGATAAAGTAGCTTTGATCACAGGCGCTTCAGGTGGTATTGGACGTGCAACCGCATTACTGTTTGCCAAAGAAGGTGCAAAAATTGTAGCTGCTGATGTGGAGGACGAGGCCGGTCTGGAAACAATTGATCTGGTCAAACAGATTACGGAAGACGTGGTGTATGTGAACGCCGATGTATCACAGGCTGACGATTGCCAGCAAATGGTGGAGGTTGCGGAACAGTCTTTCGGTGGTTTACATGTATTGTTTAACAACGCCGGAATTATGCATCCGGATGATGGGAATGCGATGCAGACTAGTGAAGAAGTTTGGGATAGAACCATGGATATCAATCTCAAGGGGGTTTATCTCGGATGCAAATTTGGAATTCCCGCGATTCGGAAAAGCGGTGGTGGGACCGTTATTAATACGGCGTCTTTTGTAGCGATTATGGGAGCAGCGACGCCTCAATTGGCTTACACGGCAAGTAAAGGCGGTGTGTTGGCGATGACACGTGAATTAGCGATCATCCATGCTCGGGAAAACATCCGCTGTAATTCGCTTTGCCCTGGTCCGCTACATACAAAACTGTTGATGGATTTTCTTGATACCGAAGAAAAGAAACAGCGAAGATTGGTTCATATTCCTATGGGGCGTTTTGGGCTGGCTGAAGAAATGGCTAAAGCTGCTTTGTTTTTAGCAAGTGATGAATCCAGTTACGTCAATGGAGCGGACTTCGTGGTGGACGGTGGAATCACCTCGGCTTATGTAACCCCCGAATGAGATTTAATTGTCTGCCACGTTAAGCATGCTCACAAAATTGCCTTGATACTCTAACCTGACCGTGGTGTCGCTCGATTCAATGAGGGTAATTTGCCCTAGTTGATTACGTTCGAGTCTTACCGGTTTCACTCGAAGCTCACCTCCGACCCCCATTTGATAGAATTTCACCGAGTTTGTCTTTTGGCTCAGGTAGTCCGCAATCAGCAGAAACTGATTGATGCTGGATTTGTGTCCTTCTTGCCAGCGTTTGATGCCGAGTTCCAGCATGAGTTGACTATCGGTGAAATACTGATTTGCCAGTGTTGCAAATGCTTCCTGAGGTGACTGGATGAAAAAATGGATGCTGCCACGGACATGTGCCCGTTGAAACCGCTCACTCTCAAGATACTGTTTCCAGGTTTGCTGCCACGAGGAATCTTCCCCATCCCAGATTCCCACCCGACGAAAATTGGCTTTGGTTGCTTCCCAATTTACACCACGAGATTTCTTTAAATGAAATTGAACATGCTTCCCGGCCGCGTAATCTAATTGCTCATATTTAAGCTCGAACAATTCCGGGCGTAGTGTTCTACCAACAGTGTCGAGCATATTGTGGGCGATTTCATGCGCCAGACAGATCATATAGACGTCCGTAATGCCTTTTCTGGGAGCATCGGCCGGAAAGCTGTTTTCAGGACGTCCTAATGGCATTGAGAAAATATTGACACCCGTGTTCGAGCTAATCCCTTGTTGCTTAAAACCTTCTCCAAGCCATCCTCTTACCGTGATCGTCTCGACATCCCAGACGGCACGTGGCATCTCAGCCAAAAGTTTTGTCATTTTCATAGTTTGTTCTGCTGTGGCCGTATTGTTGTCAATGAAGATCACGCCTAGATTTTCGAGCATCGTTTTATAGCCTCCTTCGAACCCTGCGAGCTGAGCCAGTTGCTCTCGATTTTCGATAGAGTCTGGATAGGCTTCAAATAGCACAATCCACATTTGTGCTGCAAATGCGGGCAGATGAGGAGTCTTCTTCAGATCCCATTTTTGCCGCCGAAAGTAATGAGGGAAACGAGCTACCAGAGATTGCAGATCCTTGACCACCAAAGCTCGGTAGTCTTCCGGGACTAACCCGCTATTGAGAGCTGCCTGCATACTGCCGAGTAGCCCAAAGGCTTTACCGCGAAGCGCTTCATCCATTGTCAGCTTTGTTCCCAGTTGGTCAGGATTTGCCTGCAAAAGTTTCTTTAGTTCGGATAGGTGGTCCGTAATCCCCACTCCTTGCATGAGAAACACCTTGCCGTTCTTGCCACCACTTACCAGATCAACGACGCCATCACCGTTAAGATCTGCAAAGTCCGGGGTGGTATCGTCTCCATTTAAGGATCGCAGGTTTAATGCTCCTCCCTGATCAGCCCAACGTAATGTTGTCGGTGCAGCGAGTTTTGGTTCGTGAGTTGTCCCCGTGTTTAGGTAGACCTCAATGGTTCCCCAGTTGACCCCCAAAACTAAATCCAAGTTGCCATCTTGGTTGAAGTCAATGATTCGTGGCTGTGAATTGTAAGCTCGGCGAATGTCATGAAATGATTGTCCTTTTCCAAAATTAGGTTGTTGCTGGGTACCGGTATTGGGATACCAAATGAGAGAGCCATCGAATGACCCTGTAATAAGGTCGTAGAGTCCGTCTCCATTCCAGTCAGCCACATCGAAACGTCCCTGACAATTATCTTGCACCGTAAATTCAATCGCCTCTTCGCTGAAAACAGGCTCCCGGTTTTTGAATTGACATGGGTGAATAGAGATTTTGTTGGACGTATGTGCAACGACCAGATCGGCTCTTTCGTTGCCTGCAATAGGAGCAAGTACCACGCCAGTATAAGTATTACCCCACTGCAATTTGGAGCCTGCATATATAGTGGTCGCTCTCTGGAAATTTATCCCGTCTTCCGATTGTTTTCCCAGATAGGCTCTCAATTCGCCTTTACCATTTCCGGTGAGTAGATCGATCGTTCCATCTTCATTGAAATCCAGTAGCCGAGTCGTGACATGACTGTCGACTTCGAGTGCATCCTGTCCAACCATCAGTGACTTGGCCTGGCGGAAGGACATCGTCATGATCCTCATGGGCTCTTCAGCCATTACAGTTTGTAAATGGCTAAAGAGAATAATGAAGGTAGCCAGGAATGATAGGTGATGCATTTGTTGGCGTCTGCTCAGGAGGTAAACGGAATGTTCAAAACTCGTTTCAGAGATTTGTAATTCTTTATTAGACTCTATCGTGAACGAATGCAATTTAACCGAAGTGATGATTTATCCTGTTTTTTCACTGGCGGAAATGAGATTTCCTGAGAACGGTTGTTATGCTTCAGGCTTAGCCGTTTAAGCAATTCCGTGTATGATGAGGGAAATAGCATACACCGTATAGTTTTTTCTTCTCCCCCCGGTCTAATACATTAATGCATCTCAGGAATTTATCTTTTTGGATAGTTTTGACTGTAAGCCTGTTGGTTGGTCAGACGGGATTGGCTGAGCAGCGTGCAGGCGATGAGCTCTTCGCGATTAAGGTATTACCTCTTCTAAAGCAGAAATGCTTTCAGTGTCATGGAGCTGGCACAGAGCTTAAAGGTGACTACAACCTTACAACACGTGAGGGGCTTCTAAAGGGTGGTGAATCGGGAGAAACCTCAATTATTCCCGGCAAGCCTGCTGAAAGCGTCCTGATAAGTGCGGTGAAATGGGAGGCATATGAAATGCCTCCGAAAGAAAACGATAAACTTACTGAAGAGCAAATTAATTGGTTGGAACAATGGATTCAGGCCGGAGCTCCCTGGCCTAATGAAGAGACAATTGCTTTGTATCGTAAGAAAGCTTGGGGTGAACGTGTCACGGACGAAGGGATTTTGGTTGATACCAGTGGCGGCTTGAATGACGAGTGGACTTACCGCAGATATCGAGCAGAAGATATTTGGGCATTTCAACAAGTAGTAAAAACGGCGGTCCCGGCAGGGCAACATCCGGTAGATTATTTTGTGAAAGCCAAGCTGTCTGCAAGTGATTTTGTTTTGGCACCTAGGGCAAATCCCAAATTACTTCTTCGTCGTGCCTACTATGATCTTATTGGTTTGCCCCCAACGCCATTTGAAACGAATGAGTTCATGAAAGCCTGGCGTATGAATCAAGAGCAGGCATGGACGGCACTTATTGACCGATTACTGGCTTCACCCCATTACGGAGAACGTTGGGGGCAGCATTGGTTAGACGTGGCCCGCTATGCCGACTCCGGTGGTTACTCTAATGACTACGAACGCAGTAATGCCTGGAGATATCGTGACTATGTCATTCGATCGTTTAATAAAGATAAGCCATACAACCAATTTGTGGTGGAACAGTTGGCAGGTGACGAGTTGGCAGATCAGTCTATCAGCCAGCGAGTGAAGCAAACGGATGGAGTAGTGGCTGCCCGCAGGTCAGGCTCGTATAACGAGCAGGAATCAGAATGGTTGGTAGCGACCAGTTTCCTACGAATGGGCCCCTTTGATAACGCCATGGTACAGGCCCCGCAAGCCCGCCAAATCTATCTTGATGATGTTGTTAACTCGGTCGGTCAAACCTTCCTTTCAACAACAATGCGTTGTGTGAAATGCCATGACCATAAGTTTGATCCGATTCCGACGCGAGATTACTATCGCTTCTATGCGGCCTTTGCGACAACTCAAATGGCGGAACGCCCCGTCGCTTTTCTTCCGGAGGAAAACCAAATTAACTTTGAGTCGGAGCAGGCACATGTCGCGACCATGCTCAAGAACGCTGAAGATCAGCGAAATATCGTTTATCACAAACAGGAAACGGCAGCACGGCAATGGTTTGCTGAACGAGGACTTGAATATAAGGATGAAGGCGCTCGACAAAAGCTGCCCGATGAAGAAAAGCCGCCGCGACATGTAGGGCTCGATGCTACGGATAAAGGGCGATACAAGGTTTATAAGCAAGATGTTTGGATTTGGACACGCCGCCAGGAACGGTTCCAACCGATGATTCAGGGAGTCTATAACGGGATGGATGACCCATTCCGTTTTCCGGGTTCCCGTAAACTGAGAATTATCGAAAAGCAGGATCCTGACTGGCAACCGGCAAGCTTTATTCTTACCGGCGGAGCTTTGGAGGCTCAGGGAGATTCAGTTCAGCCCGGTATTCTAAGTGGGCTGGGGCTCCCCGTCGCTCAAGAGGGTTCAGATTCGTACTTGCTTCCGGATTCTGTCGATGGTCGACGAATGGCGCTGGCAAAGTGGGTCGCTGATGACCAGAACGCGTTGACTACACGTTCGATTGTGAATCGAATTTGGCAGTATCACTTTGGGCAGGCCATTGCACGAAATCCAAATAACTTTGGAGGTAAGGGGGCGAAGCCAACTCACCCTCAGTTGTTAGATTACTTGACAGCGGACTTTGTTGAAAATGGCTGGAAAATCAAGCGGATGCATAAGCTAATCATGACGTCGGCTACCTATATGCAGTCCACGCAGCGATCTGATTTGGAGGAGCTTCAACAAATAGATCCGAACAATGAACTTCTCGGAGTCTTTCAGCCACGACGTTTAACGGCGGAAGAAATACGTGACAGCTTTCTTGCTATTACCGGTGAACTGAATCCGGAGATCGGTGGATTACCGATTCGACCTGAGATCAATATGGAAGTGGCATTGCAACCACGGATGATTCAGTTTTCTTTGGCTCCAGCTTATCAGCCATCGCCGGAGCCTGAGATGCGTAATCGGAGAACGATTTATGCCTACCGAGTGCGTGGGCAGGCAGATCCGTTTCTGGAGCTATTTAATCAGCCTACCCCGAACGATTCGTGTGAACTGCGTGATTCATTAACCGTCACACCCCAAGCGTTAACTTTGTTAAACAGTGATGTAGTTACAGATCGGTCGATTGCCTTTGCTCAGCGACTTCTCGAGGAACGCGAGACTCACGAATTGCGGATAAAAAGAGCCTTTTGGCTCGCCTTTGGTCGCGATCCGGTAAAGGCTGAAATCAGTCGGTTGAAGAAATATATTATTGAGATGCAGGGGTATCATCGTAAGGTAAGTCCTGCTCGGGTGGAGTATCCAACGGAGATTACACGGTCCTTAATTGAGGAGTTCTCCGGTAAACCATTCGATTATCTTGAAAAACTTATTGTCTTTGAGAATTACTCGGCCGATACGAAGGCCAGTGATGTAGCTGTTGAGACGAGAGCTTTGGCTGATTTGTGTTTGCTGCTGTTCAATAGTAGTGAATTCTTATATGTGTACTAGGACCTGATCGAAGATGATTACGTTGAATAATACAAAGCTAAATCCTAGTCGCCGTGACTTTTTATACGGTTTGAGTGCTTCGCTAGGTTCTGTCGCACTAACGGAGATGCTTCAGGCTGATAACCCTTCCACGGGACCGAACTCCGGCCCTTTATCTCCCAAGCAACCGATGCATAAACCAAAAGCCAAAGCTTGTATCATGTTGTTTATGGAAGGTGGACCCAGTCAGGTAGATACATTTGATCCTAAGCCAAAACTCAATGAGCTTCATAAGACGGAATCCAAGCGAACGGCGGGTTTAGCGGGTGGCTTCCGGTTTTATGTGGGTAGTCCTTTCAAGTTCCGAAGAGTTGGTCAGTCTGGAATGGAGATGAGTGATCAATGGAAGTTTATGGCAGATCCGGAAGTGGCAGATGAACTGTGTAATTATCGGGGCTGTCAGGCTGAGTCACTCAATCATCCGGAAGCTCTCTTTCATATGAATACCGGAAGTCGACTAGGTGCTGATCCAGCCATCGGTTCCTGGGCTACGTATGGCTTAGGTTCAGTGAATCAGAACTTACCCGGGTACGTCGTTATGACCGAGTTGGCTGCACCACAAGGAGGGGCGAGAAATTGGAGCAATGGATTCCTACCGGCTCATTATCAGGGAACAAAATTGCGTCCTCAGGGATCCCCGATTTTGGATTTGCGGCCGCCGGCATTTAAGGATCGCAGGCATCAACGTCGCGCATTAGATGAACTTGCAGAAATGAATCGACGACATGCTCAGCAGCATCCGGAACATAAGGCGCTTGAGTCCAGAATTGAGAGTTATGAACTGGCTTTTCGTATGCAGATGTCGGTGCCCGAAGTGATGGATTTGTCTTCCGAGACATTAAAGACTCAGGAAATGTATGGGATGAATAATCCGGAGACAGTTGGCTTCGCAAAGCAGTGTTTGATGGCCCGACGCATGGTGGAGAGTGGGGTACGATTCGTACAGATCTTTACTGGCGGTTGGGATAGCCATGACTATCTTGAGAAAGGTCATTCATCACGAATTAAATCGGTCGATCAGCCCATGGCCGCATTAATCAAAGACCTCAAGGCCCGAGGTATGCTGGACGACACTTTAGTTGTCTGGACAGGGGAATTTGGTCGTACGCCTGACAACAATCGACGCGGCGGAGTTTATTCTTTTGGCCGCGGCCATAACGTCGATGCGATGACAATGTTATTTGCGGGCGGTGGCGTAAAGAAGGGGTCAGTCATTGGTGCTACAGACGAGATTGGTGCGGAAGCGGTGGAAAATGTGCATCCCATTCGAGATGTCCATGTAACTCTGCTTCACCTTCTTGGTCTCGACGATAATAAGCTTACCTACTTCCATGGTGGTCGTTATAAACAGTTGTCCCAGTTTGGTGGGCAAGTGATTCAGGAAATGATTAGTTAATGCGTATTCTCTTCACCTTGGTATGTAGCGTGTTGTTGCACCCGGGATTTGTGCTTGCACAGCAGGGTGTAGTTCAACCCTCCGTTAAGCCGAACATTATTGTGTTTCTAGCAGATGATATGGGAGCCGGGGATACGAGTGCTTATCAGGATTGGGCTCAAAACAGTGATGCAGATCAGCTTCACACACCCGCGATGGCGGAGCTTGCTCGGCGCGGAGTTCGGTTCACAGATGCACATTCGCCGCATAGCCGCTGTACAACAACCCGTTATGCACTCATGACAGGCCGCTATTGCTGGAGAACGTCACTGAAACATTGGGTGTTGTTTGGTAACCATGGTGATCCGTTGATCGCACAAGATCGTCTGACGATGCCTGAAATGCTACAGCAGGCGGGATATAAGACAGGCATGGTTGGTAAATGGCATTTGGGGCTAACCTATCGCAAGTCCGACGGTTCGATCGCTGAAGGTTTTGAGGATGCAGATCTTCGTCAGCCGATGGCAGATACACCGATAGACCATGGCTTTGATTTCTTTTATGGTATCTCCCGAAGCCATCCTACCTCGGGGCCGGGAGGCCTCAAACGCATTAACACCTCAGATCAAAAAACTGGTCCGGGGTGGATCCATGGTCGCACAGTCGTTGGTGCTACGGATGAGGGAAGACGGCTAAAAGAAGGCGCCTATGACTATTGGCAGGTTGGTAATGTAATGGACCGCGAGGCTTTCGAGTTTCTGGATTCCATGAAAACCATGACTGAACCATTCTTTCTATACTTTGCCTCGCCGGCGAATCATGGTCCCTATACACCGTCGAAGGAAATAGCCGGCCACAAGGTGGAAGGTGCAAGCCGCTATAAAGATGGTACGCCAACGAATAGTCTACGGCAGGATTTCGTCTATCAAAATGATGTTCACCTGCTTCGGTTGCTTGATTACCTCAAAGCAACAGAAGACCCGCGTCGTACCGGTCACCCCTTAATCGAAAATACCATGGTGATTTTCACCAGTGACAATGGAGCAGAAAAGAACGATAAACGATTCACAGGGCCGGTCCGCAGTAACAAAGGGTCCACCTATGAGGGCGGTCATCGTATTCCGTTTATTGCCAGTTGGCCGTTGGGAAATGTCGGTGACGGGAACGATAAGACTCCCGGTGAAACACAAACATCGCTGCTGGCCTTGAATGACTTATATGCCACGTTGGCTGAGGTGGTCGGTAAAGATCTTCCGCCGGTATCAGGTAAGGGCCGTGGTGCAGAAGATAGTGTTAGTCAGTTAGCAGCCTTACAAGGTGATGTAGAGTTTGTTCGCGTCGGAGCAATCTTTCCGAATGATCATCAGCAAGCCAGTAAGAAACTGGCCGACGAACGAGCTGTCGTTGCAGTTCGGACCAATGCTGCTCCGATAGAGGGTCAGTGGAAGTTGTTCCTCGATCATCGTTATGCATTTAATAGCCAATTACACCCAACGGCACTTTATGATCTTTCGAAGGATCCCCAAGAGACGAACAATCTACTCGGAAATCCAAAAGTGAAACCGATTTTAGACCATCTGTTAGAGCTGGCTCGTGAGGCAGCGGGCGAAGCCGGTTCTTCAAGATAAAAACTTACAACGGCGATAGGGCATTTTATGAATCTGAAACGAGTTGTTTTTACTTTGATTTGGTTTTGCTTTGTTTCCTTAGCTCAGGCCAAAGAAACTAAGCAACCTAATATCATCTTTTTGTTCACGGATGATCAAAATACCTATTCTTTAGGTTGCTATGGTAATGACGATGTCGTCACCCCAAACATTGACAGTCTGGCTCGTGATGGAGTGACCTTCGATCGTCACTACACGGTGACAGCTATATGCATGGCATCACGAGCCACGGTGATGACCGGACTTTATGAATATCGTCACGGATGCAATTTTGGTCATGGTCCACTTCACGAGGAATTGTGGAAGCAGAGTTATCCGATGATCCTTCGGGAACATGGTTATCTGACAGCCATTGCCGGAAAGATCGGCTTCGAAGTGCTACCTGAAGGTGAACAGAATGCGATTCTCCCCGAGGATGATTTTGACTGGTGGGGAGCCGGTCCGGGACAAACTTCTTATCGCACCAAACAAAACATTAGTATGGCCAAGTATGCCGAAGAATTCCCTCATTCCTCCCGTTCCTATGGAGCGTTTGGACGGGACTTTATTCATCATGCAACGAAAGCGGATAAACCATTCTGTCTTTCCATAAGCTTTAAAGCTCCCCACAAACCCGATCAGGTTGACCCAAGGTTTAATCACGTATACGACGGGAAGGTATTTAGGAAACCAGCGAATTACGGGAGGCAGTTTAGCGACCAGTTTTCCCGACAGAGTAAGACCGGTCGTCAGTATGAACGTTTTGAAAGCTGGGGCTATAAAGATGATTATGACAATCAGATGCGTCTCTATAACCAGTTAGTGCATGCGGTTGATTCTGCTGTCGGAATGATTCGTCAGGCAGTGAAAGATGCCGGCGTTGCCAACAATACCGTCTTTATCTTTACCTCAGATAACGGATTCTTTTGTGGTGCTCATGGATATGGGTCCAAGGTTCTTCCCTATGAGGAAGGCTCCCGTGTGCCGCTGATCATTTTTGATCCACGTCATAAAAATAGTGGTAAACAGCTGCGAGTTGATTCGATTACCGGGTCGATTGACTTTGCGCCGACAATTCTTCGATTGGCCGGATTGAATGCCCCACATGGTATTGATGGTTGCGATTTGATGCCGCTCTACGATGACACGCAATCTTCGATTCACGAGTATCTAGAACTGATAAACGTCTGGGGGCCTCGTTCATGCCAAAGTTACGGCGTAGTCGGTCAAGACTACAAATATATTTACTGGCCGTATGAGTCAGGTGACTTTGAAGCTACCGAAGAGTTGTTCAAAATTAGTGCTGATCCACTCGAATTGAAGAATCTTGTACTTAGCAAAGAAGCTCCAAAAGATCTAAAACGCTTGCAGAAGGTTTACGATTCCCGAGTGAGAAAATGGGGGGCTCAGGCAGTTAATTACAATGATTACGCGCCTTACAAAAAGGTCTTTGACCGCACTGTTCCGTGGACGCCTAATTTTGCTCCCGGGGAACCTGCTTGGAAATGACAGATTCCAATTGTTTGGCTAAGCGTTGCTTCAGGCGAACGGGCGCATTCTCGAAAATATTCTTGGTTTCCAGAGGATCAGTATTGTGGTCGTAAATCTCTGTGGCGATCACAGCGTGTGAATGGAAGTCCCGCCATTGCGTATACCGGTAACGGTCCGTGCGGATAGAGTACCCCATTGCCTCCGGATTTTCACCTAGTGGTGGATAAGCCGGGCGACAGTGCTGAGTCAATGCCTGCTGTTTAACCGAGGCTTTAGGATTTTGAAGGATGGGCACAAGGCTTTTACCTTCGAGGTTCTCAGGTCCCTGTAGCTGACAAAGCTCCGTTAGAGTCGGATAAATATCCAATAATTCGACGAGTGAATCTGTTCTTTGCGGGGCATCGAATTCTGGTGTTGAAATAATGACCGGGACTCTGGCATCCAGTTCAAAGTTAGATGTCTTCGCCCACAAACCGTTTTCTCCCAGATGAAAACCGTGATCAGACCATAGAACAATGATCGTGTTATCGCGCAGTTTGAGACGGTCCAGTTCATCAAGTACTTTACCAACCTGAGCATCCATATAGGAGATGTTTGCATAGTAGCCGCGTCTCATTTCCCGAGCCTGATCGTCCGTAGGATACTTGTTAGGGGAATTTTTATAGGATCTGAGTATCTCCTGCCCATTATGTAGAGCAATTTCCGGTACGTTTTCAGGGTGTTTACGATTTATAGGTAGCTTCATTTCATCTGGATTGTATAAATCCCAATACTTCTTGGGAGCATTGAAGTGTGCGTGAGGTTTCCAAAAACCAACGGCGAGAAAAAAGGGTTTATTTTTGACCTCATTGAGAACTTCGATAGCTCGTCGCGCGACACGACCGTCGAAGTATGCTTCATCAGGGACATCGCGGATCACACATTTGGGTACATCTGAAATGTTGGGAGGTAGTTTCCCTTCAACCACTGCTTTGTCATTCCCGTGTGAGTTGTAATGCATTTCTTCCGGAACGCTCCAGGAAACGGCATCCCCTTTATATTCGTCCTGTCGCCAGTTATGGAAAATTTTACCAACACACTGAGTGTGATATCCACTTTGCTTGAAAAGCTGCGGTAAGGTAACAACTTCGGCAATCCTTTGCCGAAAATGAGTTGGTAGATCCCAAAGGTGTAGAGTGTCCAGACGCAGGCCAGTCAACATTGAACTTCTGGAGGGGTTGCAGACCGCTTGCTGACAGTAGGCGCGGTTAAACAGCGTACCCACTTCCGCTAACTGATCAATATTTGGTGAATGAATTTGTGAATTGCCATAGCAATTTAAATCTGTCCTTAAGTCATCAATAGCGATGAACAACACGTTGGGCTGACTCGCTTGTAGCGGGTAAGTCACCAAGAACAGGGCAAAGGCTAGGGGTAGATATTTCATAAACGGCTATTTTGTTTCCTTAAGTTGCCCGCGTAATCGGAAATTATCAAAGTCACCGGTATCGTCAAAGCTCCCGATACCGACCCGGCCATGAAGAAAGTGCTTATCTGTGGTGGTCATGACAGGTTTCTTCATGTCGTCAAAGAATACTGCAATGGTTCCTTTTTCGATGTCACGTTTGATGCGAACGTGGTGCCATTCCTTTGACCAATTGGTACCGTCGGTTCGTTTTTGAGCAATACTGACACGAGGTTCACCGTTAACCAGGAAGATAGAGTTTGCATGAGCATCAGCTTCACGCCCCAGATGGACATAATAGAAGTGAGAGGCATCTTGATAGCCAAAGAACAAACATAGATCTTGGTGACCGTAGACTTCCTGGGTGGAACGCATATCTACGTCGAGTACGAAGTCCGATACGGAGATATCTTTTAACAATGCAAAGTTAACTGGGGAGCGAACTTCCGGCCTGTAGCTGCTGTCTTTAAACATGGAATAGAAGCTCTCTGAGCCTTGCTTAACAACTTTCCAGGCAGATGGGTCTTTTGGTTCCCAATTGCCCGCACTCTGGCTGAAATCTTCCGTCGCTACAATCGGCAGAGCAGGCTCAGCGGCCAATGCCAAACTGGAGAGTGCGAAAATTGAGATGCAATGAAATATAAATACGCGGAGCATGATGTGCCTTGTGGATGAGGGAAATGTTATTTTGGATGGACTAGCCGTTTATTATCACTATTTTTTCGTGAAGATCTGCAGCCAAAGTGCTTTCAGCTCCGCATTTTTTTGATGACGGTATTCCATCTCTGTTTTCACCAAATCTGATACATGACGAAGCATTTGTTGGAATTCGGGTGTGTCTTTCAGCTTCACTCGTTGTTCCCGTTGCTTCGCCTGGATTTCTTCATTGGTAATGAACAGTTCGGGAAATGCTTCAGTCAATTTTGCTTCTGCTGCCGCCTGCTGCTTTTGAAGTTCAATGAAGTCGGCATCTTGCATGGCTTGCTGACGACGTTGGGCATAGGCTGCCTCAAACTCGCTGGCGGGCAATTTTTCCAGTTCGACGAACCGTTCCAGTACAAACCGTTTTTGCCTTTGCCTGGTTTGATTTATTTGCTTGTTCAACGCTTGATACTGCATGTTTTCTGCGGCCAGCTTCTTTCTTAGCTCTGTCAGGGGTTTCCGCACGTCTTTGATGGAACTGAAAACTTCAGGAAATTGTTCATGCTGTTGTAACTTGGCAACGGCTAATTGATCGACAATAGACTTGTATTGAGGATCCGTCCGGTAAAGGAGGTCATGAGTATTTATTTTTAACATCTGCCATTTGTCTCGAATTGACATTTCAGGCAATGGCCGTTGTTGTTGCCGTTTAATATACTCGGCACGAAGTTTCTCCCAGTCTTTAAGCTTAGACCCATGTAAAAGCTGGACATTGTCGAGAACAGCTCCAGGAGTTGCTGTTTGAAATGCAAAGTAGGTGCGGGTTCTGTCAATGATAGGATGCTGAGCGTGGACAAAATGTTGCTGATCAATGTGAGCTAAGACTTCATCGTCAGCGATCTCAACGGTCATCGTGTACCACTTATCTTCTTCAAAATCAAAAGCGCAGATCCCGTGTATTGCCGGGAAGAATGGTACCGTTTGGTCGACGGCTGTCTGGAGGAAGAATCGGTCACGATGAATATGAACGACCACATTATACTTACCTGGTGTGCCGGTCAGGAATCGAATGTCTTTTGTACCCTGGAACTGGAAATCAAATTTAACAACTACATTCTTATATTCCGGCTTTTGCAGAAAGATGCGTGCTTCTTTGTCGTAATGGTCCGTGCGAACAAGTGTTCCTTCTTTGATCGTGTAATTCTCAGTTCGTGACCAGCGATCACTTACTAGTTCTGGTGAAAATGCGTCTTGAAAAATAGCATTTCCGCTACGCGTCATTTTCAGTGACGAACTAGTACGAGCATCGACCCGATCTCGCCATTGAACGAGACGAGTGTAAAGGTTTTCGACCAGTTGAGGGTGTTGCCTGGCGACATTTTTTGTCTCGCTAAGATCGGTTTCCAGATTGTAGAGCTCGAGTTCACCGGTTTCAAAAAATTCGACTAGCTTCCAGTCTCCGGAACGAATCGCTCCTGCAGAGACACCTCCGAGAAAGTGAGGTTTCTCCAACGGGTAGTGCCAATGTAAGTCACGAACCGCTGGCCTCTGCTTTGTACCGCGCCAATCCCCCAAAACGCTTGTGCCATCAAATTTGTAGTTATCCTGCGTCTTTAATTTACAGGCTTCTGCAAGTGTTGGGAAAAAGTCGGTACTGGTTGTATACGAATGGGTGGTAGCTCCGATTGGAACCTGTCCGGGCCAGCGGATAATTAATGGCACGCGAATACCACCTTCATACAACTGGCTTTTTCCGCCGCGTAACGGAGCGTTGGACGTGACATGGACCTCCCCTCCGTTGTCACTTGAAAAAATAAGAATCGTATCATTGGACAGCTCCAGTTCCTCGAGTTTGTCCATGATCAGCCCGACACCATCATCAATAGATTCGAGCATGGCGGCCAGATGGGGATTATGATGTTGCGCCCAATGATGCAGAGCATCTCCCTCGTGACCGCTGTCTTGACATAAATAGCATCGCTCCCGTGAGCTAGGGCCGGGTGGATGTTTCGCAATGTATTTTTTTACTTTGTCCGCCCGGCCATTGAGAATGGAGTGCGTTGAATAGTGGCTCAGATAGAGAAAGAATGGTTTCTCTTTGTTTCTCTCAATGAATTCAACCGCTTCCTGGTTCATCCGGTCAACTAGATATTCTTTATTGCCAAGTTTGTTTTCTTTGAAATCCAGCCAACGAACAGGTTGATCACGAAATACATAAGGCCAGAAGTTAGCTCCGTTGCCAACGCCTTTGATTTCCCCTCCGATTTCTGTGTCAAACCCTACATCCGTAGGCCGAACTTCAAATTCCGAGTCGTGATATTTGTACCCGGTTAGATGCCACTTTCCAATGAAACCAGTGGTGTAGCCATTGGCCTGGAAGGCACGAGGCAGCGTATATTGCGCTGGTGAGATAGCAAAAGCGGAGTTTGGACGCAAATAGTCAATGATACCAACACGAGCAGGATGCAGACCGGTCATAAGGGATGCTCGATAAGGCGAACAAACAGGTGCGGCTGCATAGGCATCCGTAAATCGCATTCCTTGCTTACTTAATTTGTCGAGCGACGGGGTTTCATTGAAGTCATTGCCGTAGCAACCCAATTCGCTGTAACCAAGGTCGTCAGCCAGAATGAAGATTACATTAGGCTGTCGAGCTGAGGCTTCGACGTTGAGCAGACAGAGCAAAAGGATGAGCCAGTTTTGAATAAGCCAACTTCGCATTAAATAGTTTCCTAATCCTCGACACGTTCAAACATCAACAGACGAAATTCAATTCCCCGGTTGCCCGGCATTTCAGGAATTGTCAAAGTCAATTCCCCTGCACCGGCTTCCAATTCCATGATGCCAAGTTCAATTTCGTTGAAGAATTTGATATAAGATTCAACGCGTACGAAGCGGTCTTCTTTCGCACCGATTTCAGGAGGATCATGCGCTTTGGTGATCTGCTGTGAAAGCGTTGTTTGATTGAATTGCAACTGCACACGACAACCAATATCTTCTTTCCGGCATGTGTAGTGTAGGTAGACCCGATATTTGCCCGCATGTTGAACCTCCGCAGGCCATGTGATTTTGTCCTCGGTACTTGTCCAGTTCAGGAAGTACGAGCAATTAGGGAACTTGTTAGAGCGAATGATATTTCCATGGGCTGTACCATCACGAGCCGGAACCTGCGTCCATTTGTAGTCTTTGTGGCAGATGACAAACGGACGGCCATCGTTGGTTGTGTTGTAGTCCTTTAAAGCATCTGCGGTGAAGTCTTTCACTGCGAGGCTTAGTTTTCTGGCGACTTCAGGTTGCTCGCCCGTGATATTCTTGTCCTGACGTGGGTCGTTGGTAATGTCATAAAGACGGCCCATGTTGTCGAGACGGTATCGTTGGTTGCGAGCACTGACCTTACCTTTCCAGGCATTTATAATGATCCGATCGTTAGATTCTTTTTGCGGATTGTTAATCCAGGAGGTGAGGTCGATTCCATCGAGTGGCTTCGTACCAATTAAATTAATGCCGGCCATGTTAGATAGTGTTGGCAGCAGGTCTGTTACCGATGCGATTTGAGTGACATACGTATCTGGCTTGATCTTACCCGGCCAACTGATAAATAAAGGGGAACGGCATCCTCCCTCATCGGTGGAACCTTTTCGTCCCCGCATTTCCTCGTTCCAACGACTTCCATTAGGACCGTTGTCGTGGAAGAATACGACGATTGTATTGTCGGCCACGTTCAGGCTTTTGAGTTTTTTTATCAATCTTCCCACATTCCAGTCTACGTTTTCACACATAGCGAGTGCTGCCCGAGTATGTTGCACGTTCTCCTTATTAGGGTAACGATTTCTCATCTTGAGTTCGGTTCCGTCAAATTTCTTCCAGAATCGATCGGGGACCTGCATTGGAGAGTGGGGAGTGTTATATGGCAGGTAGGCAAAGAAAGGTTGGTCTCGTTTTACACTTTCTTCGATAAAGTCCATTGCTTTGTTAGTGAAATCATCGACACAGAAACCTTTGCCCCGTGTCAAGCCGCCGTTGTGTTCAAGTACAGGCGAGAAGTAGTGGCCCCAATGCCCTGAAGTGAACCCATAGTATTCGTCAAAGCCGCGTCCATTGGGGTGATATGGATATTGCATTCCATTGTGCCATTTGCCAAAGGCACCGGTGTTGTAGCCTGCAGCCTTAAAAGTGTCGGCAATGGTGACTTCGTCAAGGTCCAGTCGTTCTCCGCCTGCGGTAGTGCTAAATACACCCCCGCGTGGATGATACCGCCCGGTTAAAAACTCGGCACGGGTTGGTGAGCAGACAGCACAAACATAGAATCGGTCGAATTGAGCTCCGGATCTTGCCAAAGCATCAAGATGGGGTGTGCTTAGATTTTTATTACCATGCAGGCTAAGGTCGCCCCAGCCCTGATCGTCCGTGAGGACGACCACAACGTTTGGTGGTTGAGCTTGAGTGAAATCAGCAAAGAATAGTGCAGTCAATAGGACGATTAGTTTTTGCATGGTGATGAAGGAATCCATTGTTGAACAAACGTCAATCAAAATCGTACGACCACACTTTGATCGTACTCGAGAGCAGGGTTAATCAAATTCATGTCCTGCGGAATAAAGTGCATCGCTAATGCACGGCGTGGAAATTCACTTTTGTTTTCCGAGGACTGATGAAAAGTGTTTCCATGGTGAAGCGAAATTCCTCCGGCATCTACCGGAGCTGGTGTCATGGGGAATTCAGCGGCGATTTCCTCTGGTACCATCAAATTGAAAGGTTCGTCGGATGGAGCCACGTGCTGATGAACACCGGTATGGTGGCTGCCGTCACCAAAATAAAGACAGCCGTTCTCGACGGTGGCATTATCGATGGCTAGCCATATTGTAAGGACTTTGTCTTCGTCTTCGGGGCCAAAATAATAGTTATCCTGATGAACAGGCTTTGGTCCACCATATTTGGCAGGCTTCATGAATACCTGACTGAAAAAAACTGTCAGAGCTTTACCGATCAACTGTTTGCCAAGACTAAGAAGTTCAGGCGTGACGATCAATCGCCGTAGAACCTCACGGTTGTAGATTGGATTGTCAAGTTTCCGGAAAAGGGAGATTCCCTCGGGGGCGTTTTGTTCGAAATACCAACGTTGGTCTTCTGCACTTAATTCAGCTCGAGTTTCATCGGCCCAGATGTTGATTTCTGCGATGACTTGGGCAACCGTTTCAGGGCCATAAAAACGATTAATGGTGAGATGCCCCTTATCCTGATACTCAGCCAGTTGGGATTCGTTCAGCATTGTTCTAGTCTCCTGTAGCAGCCGCTTGACGCCGAAACTTCTCGGCGCAGTTCTTAGAACACGTGTTACGATCAGGTTGCTCAGCACACTGTTCACAGATGATCATCTCGACATCACATATTTGACAGACGGATTTCAGATCACCTGGATCGCCACAATGCGGGCAGAACTGGTAGCGTTGCGAAGGTGCCAGTTGATTATCGACAGCGACTCGACCGTCAAAGACAAAGCACTCACCCTGCCAGTATCCTTCCGGATACTGTGCCAGATAATCAAGAATCCCTCCCTGCAGTTGGTAAACATTCTCGTATCCTTCGCGTTCCATTGAGATCAGAGCTTTTTCACAGCGGATACCACCGGTACAGTACATTAGAATTTTTTTGTCTTTAGGGATATCACACTCGCGTACCCAATCAGGGAATTCGCCAAAGCTATCAAGCCGAGGATCAACCGCTCCCCGGAACATACCGATATCAGTCTCGCAGGTATTTCGAGTATCGATGAGTACAACATCTTCTTCCGACAAAACTCGATGCCATTCTTGCGGAGATAGATGGTTGTGATCACCTTCAGGAAGGATGGATTTATCTTTGATTGCAACGATCTCGTCCCGAATCTTTACAAGCCATCGTTTGAATGGACGGAAATCACTATAACTGTCCTTGAAAGTGATCTCCCCGAATCGCTCCTGAAGGTAGCTTTTGAATTGAACGATCCCTTCAGCTGAACTTGCAACGGTCCCATTGACCCCTTCGGTTGCAATGAGCGTGAGGCCCTGCAGCTTAAATTTGTACCCCATACGTTGTAGTTCGCTACGCAAAGAGCCAAGTTCAGCTTCTTCGACTTCAAGAAACTTGTAGAAGGCAGTGATAGTGAACGACTGGTCTGACATCAATGTTATTCTACAATTTCAAAAATCGCTTCTACCTCAACAGCTGCACCCGTCGGCAACGCAGCAAAACCAAGAGCACTTCGTGCATGGTAGCCGTCCCCTTCTTTTCCGAAGATTTCGTGAAAGAGATCGGAGCAACCATTAATTACCAGATGCTGATCGGTAAATTCAGACGCTGAATAAACACAACCGAGCACTTTGATGACGCGCAGATTATCCAGCGTGCCGTGTTCATCGTGTACAGATTGCAGGATCTTGATACCGCAGTCACGAGCGGCGGCGTATCCATCTTCCACACTCATGTCCTTGCCCAAAATGCCTTTGGCTGTGCTCGTGTGACCTGAGGTAATGAGTTGATTACCGCTACGAATGCAAAGATTCAGGTAACCTGGTTCGATAGCCTGAAATTCAATGCCCAGTTCTTCTGCTTTTTGTTGAGCACTCATGGTGTGTTTTCTCCAGTTTTTCAGTGTTTTTTTCCTGTTTGAGCCCTTAGGCAGGGCATGCAGTGCTTTCATTTTATCACCTCTGGAGGAGGATGGAACCGGATTATTAAATGGAAGGGGAATGTGCCGTATTTTTGTGCTAAGATTAACGGATACAAATGTTTGAAAACTATAAATCCCTTTGTATGTAAGAACGGGAAAAGAACATATGACTAATCAAATGCAAAATCGCCGTAACTTTCTGAAGACGACGGGTGCCGGTGCTACCGTATTGTCATCCGGAGTTTTCAGTGGAGCTGAGTTGGCAGCGTCCACGTCGGCTAACGAAAAACTGAATATTGCCTGTGTTGGAACAGCCAATCGAGCTGCAGCTGATATTTCAGGCGTAAAAGGGGAGAATATCGTTGCTCTTTGTGATGTCGATTCGAACTACCTAAATCGAGCAGCGGCTGAATTTGCCAACGCTCGTAAATATGCAGATTACCGAGAGTTGATTGATCAGGAAGGTGACAAGATCGATGCGGTTGTCGTGGCGACGGCTGACCACTCTCATGCTCCGGCATCCTTGTTGGCGATTCGAGCCGGTAAACATACTTACACCGAAAAGCCGTTGTCACACACGGTCTTCGAAGCTCGTTTGATTGCAGAAGAATCTAAGAAGTATGGTGTTGCTACTCAGCTGGGAACTCAGATTCATGCGGAACCAAATTACCGAAGAGTTGTGGAAGCGATTCAGTCAGGTGTCCTTGGTAAGATTACCGATGTGCACGTATGGGTCGGTAAAGGCTGGGGCGGTGGAGAACTTCCGACGGCTGAACAGATCACTGAACCACCAAAGAATCTGGATTGGGATCTTTGGTTAGGGCCGGCGGAAGAACGAGCTTATGCTCCCGGACGTTACCATCCGGCCAACTGGCGACGCTGGTGGGAATTTGGTCAGGGCACGCTGGGTGATATGGCTTGCCATTATATGGACCTTCCCTTCTGGGCTTTAGGTCTTCGTCATCCACTTTCCTGTAAAGCAACAGGTCCTGAAGTGCATGCAGAAACCTGTCCGTTGGGACTAAAAGTCGAATATGTTTTCCCAGCCGCTGATGGTAGCGATACGATCAACCTGACCTGGTACGACGGAAACATGATTCCGAAGGAGATAGACGGACAGCGCGTTCCTGGTGCTGGTGTTATGTTCGTCGGAGAAGAGGGGATGATGTTCGCTAACTACTCAAGTTACCGACTGTTTCCAACGGACAAATTTGAAAGCTGGGCTCCACCCAAGCAGACGATTCCACCATCGATTGGTCATCATGCTGAATGGATCAAAGCCTGTAAAGAAGGTACACCCACCTTATGTAATTTCGATTACTCAGGTGCTCTTACAGAGACGGTTCTTCTTGGTAACGTTAGCTATCGTACAGGTAAAGCTTTGGACTGGGATGCTAAATCGTTGAAAGCGACCAACGCTCCTGAAGCGGATAAGTTTATTACCAAGGAATACCGCAAGGGGTGGGAAATCGTTTAAGACGATTTCAAGCTTGTTATCAAACCATTACTGCCCGCTGCCGAGATACTTCAATTGAATCTCGGTGGTGGGTAGTTTTTCATTTAAGGATGCCACCCCTTCTTCAGTCACAGCGGTCCGAGTGACCTTAAGGTCTTTTAACGTCGTCAGGCCTTCGAGATGTACGAGTCCGGCATCTGTGATGGTAGTGGAACCAAGGTGTAAGAATGTGATTTGGGCCATACCCTGCAGGTGTACGAGGCCTGCGTCTGAAAGCGAAGTGTTGTCGAGGTTAAGCCAATCCATCTCTTTTAGCCCAGCCAGTTTCTCGACACCAAAATCGCTCAGTGCCACTCGCCATAGATTAAGTCGTTTGAGCGTGGTGATCTTTCCAATCTGTTCCATGCCAAGATCAGAAATAATACTGTTTTCACTGAGGTCCAGATCGATCAGATTTTTAAGCTCGACCAATGACTCTAGTCCGGCATCTGAAATCTGAGTTTGTGAAATCCGGAGCTTCTTGAGCTTGGGGTGCTGTTTCAAAACGGCTAGTGAGGCATCATCGATGAGCGTCTTGGCTAGATAAAGCTCCTCCAGATTCTTGAGATCGGCCAAATCTGTCAGGCCAACTTCGCTGATCCAGAGATGGTCTAGCAGAAGTGCTTTAAGCGATGTTAATTTGTTGATACTTGCCATTCCATCATCATCAACCGTTGTGGATCCGCTTTCGCCGGAAAGTCTCAGTGCACGAAGTTTACTCAGCCCTTCAATGGCTTGCATGCTTGCGTTGTTGATTGAACAGCCTCGCAAATCTAGATTTACCAGATTAGTTAACTTTCCAACGTCCGCCATTCCAGCATCCGAGATGTCTGTTTCGTTGAGACGCAGTGAGGTGAGTTGGGTTAGCATCCCCAATTGTTCGAGATCAGCATCGGAAGCGTTGGTCCCAATCAGGCTAACTTCAGTGATCAGACCATCACGGTTCTTTTTGAACGCAGCCCCCAGATTGGAAAGAGCGGTCACAATATTCGCATCGTCAGTCTCTTTTATTTCCTGGGCCTGTTCTTCGTTGATTTGAGGGTCGCTGACAACGGAACTTGTCTTGGGTTCCGAGCAACCGGTGAAAATAAATGTTGCGATGCTCAGGAATAGAAGGAAGTAATTTTTTTTAGCCATGATTTTGGAGAGGAATGGATTCTGAGGGGTGTTGATTAACCCACACTATACCATCCGTCGCTTTAGACCTCTAGCTATCAGTTCTAAAGCCAGCAAACCGTTTACTTGACAATGCTATTGGCGGGCTGGAACAAGCCAAGGGATGGTTCGAAGAAAACAGATCAGGCTGGCCCCAAATAATGACCAAGTGAACCATTCAGGGAGGATTACGGTGTATCGACCTGAAAAATCATCCTTTTTTTTTGTGTGGTTTTGCGGACCTTTAGATGGAGGCAGTGATTCATCTATGGTGACGGGATCTTCAGCGAAGCTTTCCGAATCAGTGGAATTGGGATCTGTCCTCGAATCGTCTACAGAAACAGGTGGAATGTCCAATTGTGAGGACAGGTTGTCGCTGGCCTCCGGTGTCAGGATGTATGAATCTACATACAGACACTGAATTCCCAAGACGAATAGAATGACGGCTGCCATCAGATATTGTGGACGCTGTAGTTTCATGATGAGCTTCAGTTCATAGACACCGAATTGAGTTGCCGACGATTTAAAGTACCGTAAATCTATCCGGTTCGATGATGCCGTTAATTCTAAAAAGTGCTATTATTTTAGTGTTCAATACATGTATGTGAACTTAAGGCCTATTAATAGCTTCGCAATTCTATGCTGACTTGCTTGAAGTAACTTCCATGCAAATGAAGAATTTAGTTAAAACTTTTTAGATTTACATACGTTCAAACCCACCTCAGCATTGATAACTACAACTACGGAATAAGCCGCTCGGATGAGTCAGACTGCGACAGCCAGTTTACTGCCTGAAGGAAAGAACAATCTCTTGTCAAAGAGTTTTGTGTCTCTTTGTCTCACGCAACTTCTAACCGGCATTAATGACAATACGTTTCGTTGGTTGGTAATTGGTATTGGCAAGCAGTATGTCGAATACCGCTCGGGTGATATTTGGGGGCTTACTCAAAGTTGGGTTTTAGGTTTAGGTCTGATCTGTTTTGTGACGCCCTATATTCTGTTGGCGACGCACGCAGGATATGTGTCGGATAGGTTTTCTAAACGGCGAGTAATCGTGGCTTGTAAATTGGCTGAGATCCTGATCATGTTGATGGGGAGTTTGGCGATCTTTATGGAGTCGCCTTTGTTCATCTTTACGGCATTGACGCTCATGGGTGCGCAAAGTGCAATGTTCTATCCGGCCAAGATGGGAGCGATCCCGGAAATTGTGAAGTCGGCAAAGCTTTCGCCTGCCAATGGGTACTACAATATGATGACCGTCGTCGGAACACTAGGTGGGATGTTCCTCGGAGGATACCTCGCCGATTACTATGGCGGTCCGAATGGTAATTACCTGGATATCCCGCAAAGCCTAGAAGGCCCTCACCCGGTTTTGCTAATTGCTCAGGTGGTTATGGGCATCGCTTTGGTTGGAACGGTTTTCAGCTTGGGAATTGATCCGCTACAGCTTGCTAACAAGAAGAGAAAGTTCCCGATCAATATTGTTAAATCAATGTGGAACGATTTGCAGGTTTTACACAGCAATCGTGCTCTGTTCCGCATTGCCATTGGGATCATGTTTTTTTGGGCGGTTAGCGCTGTTGCTCAAAACAACATTGATCAGTTTGTTGTCGAAGCAGGCGCGGGCTCAGAAACGGATCGTACTCCGTTCTTAGTAGCCGTTGTTCTGGGGATCTGTGTTGGTTCGGTACTGGCCGGTTTGATGTCAGGTGAACGTGTTGAATTGGGTATTCTTCCAATCGGAGCATTTGGAATAGCGATTTCCACGATGCTCTTATTCACGGTGGACAGCACGATCTTTGATAAAACACGATTAGGTGTCGCGGTGAAAGAGATTAGTGATCGAGGGACCGCGCCCATTGTACGTGTCGAGCGATTAGCTAAAAATTCGCCTGCGTTTGAGTCTGATTTGCAGTTGAATGATCAGATTGTGAAGGTGGGTGAGACTCTGATTGGCTCAAGGGATCAATTTGACAATGAGGTAACTGGCGAACAAATCAAAAATCAGGGGCAGTTAGCATTGGCGACGGTGGACATTGTAGTACGTCGTCAGGCGATCGATTCCACCGAGTTGGAGGATGTTAGCCTGCAGTTGAAGCTTGAGCCAAGTGGCGAAATCAAATGGGAGTATATTCTGGCCTGTCTTCTTTTAGTAGGGGTTGGTTTTAGCGCCGGGCTTTTTGAAGTTCCTTTAACGGCATTTCTGCAGCACCACAGTCCACGCGAAAATTTGGGAGCGATTTTAGCAGCTACGAATCTGCTTACGTTCTTTGGTATGCTAGTCATGAACGGATTGTTTATGGGACTTCGGATGGAAACGGCCGAGGGAACCCCATTCTTTTCGTCACGGGATATCTTCCTTACGTTAGGCTTGCTAACCATCCCCATTGCGGTTTATATCGTCGTTTTGATTCCATCCGTGACGATTAAGTTTGTCGTTTGGACGCTTAGCAAGACGATTTATCGAGTACGACTCAAGGGACTTAAAAACCTGCCCGAAATGGGTGGGGCTTTGTTAGTCCCAAATCATGTTACCTGGATCGATGGAATTTTGTTACTGCTGGCCAGCGAGCGTCCGATTCGAATGGTTGTCTTTTCCGGTAACTTTCAAAATAAAATCATCAATGCATTCGGACGTATGTTTGGTGTGATTATGATTACTCCCGGTCGCCGTTCGGTGATTAAAGCATTGGATGTAGCCGCCAAAGCTTTAGACAATGGCGAATTGGTTTGTATCTTCCCAGAGGGAGCACTGACGAAGTCCGGGCAAATTCAGGCATTTAAGCCGGGTATGAAGAAGATTCTGGAACGCTGTAAAAGCGATGTGCCCGTGATCCCGATTTATCTGGACGGATTATGGGGAAGTGTTTTTAGTTATTCCCAGGGAAAGTATTTTTGGAAACTTCCACGTCAAATCCCTTATCCTGTATGGGTGCACTTCGGTAAGCCCGTCTCTAAGGATGCAGCGGTTTTTGAGTATCGACAGGCAGTATCACAGTTAGGAGCCAAAGCAGTGAATCAACGCATTCAAAACGAGAGTCAGATGACATGTCAGTTCATCCGAGAATGTAAACGCAATCGCAAACCCAAGATTGTAGACTCCAGTGGTAGTTCGCTTACTGGTAGTGAATTACTCTTACGGTCTCTTATTCTACGTAAATTACTCCTTCGTCATGTGCTGTCAGATGACGAAGGGTATGTTGGTATGCTGATTCCGCAAAGTGTCGGTGGGGCGGTTACCAATATGGCTTTGGCTTTGGATCGTCGAGTGGCTGTTCACCTGAATTATACAGTCAGCCCCGAGGTGATTAATGCTTGTTGTAAGCAGGCCGGTATTAAGACAATTCTTGGTAGTCGCCTGGCATTCAAAAAATTCAATTTCAATGCCGAAGACTTGGAAGCCGAGGTGTTTTTTCTTGAAGATTTTCGCAAGGATACCTACAAACCAACAATAATGGACAAAGTGACCAGTTTGTTTGTCACTAAATTTAGCTCGGCTAATTCAATTATCAAGTCACTTGGGCTCGACGAAATCAAACCGGATGATATTCTGACCGTTATTTTCACCTCGGGATCAACAGGGGTCCCGAAGGGAGTCATGCTGACGCATGCCAATGTCGCCAGTAATGTGGAGGCGATTAATCAGATTGCGAAGTTGAGACCCGATGATATGGTCATTGGCATCCTCCCCTTCTTTCACTCGATGGGATATACGGTCACTATTTGGACGCCTTTATGTCACCCCATTGGCGTCGCTTATCATCCGAATCCGCTGGAAGCCAAGAAGGTTGGGGAAGTTACTGAGAGAAACAAGGGAACCGTGATGGTGGCAACGCCGACGTTTCTTCGAAGTTATCTACGTCGTGTGACTCCGGAGCAGTTTGAGTCACTGGATATTGTCATTACGGGTGCCGAAAAATTGCCTGTGGACGTGTCGGATCAGTTTGAAGAGAAATATGGTGTGCGTCCTGTCGAAGGTTACGGAGCTACGGAGACCTCACCTTTGGTATCGGTCAATGTACCGAAGAGTCGTCAGGCATCGGATGACCATATTGAAGCGAAAGAAGGTACGGTTGGAAGAACTATTCCAGGTGTGGCCGCTAAAGTGACAGATCTTGATACGGGTGAAGAATTAGGTGAAGACGAATCCGGAATGTTGTGGATTAAAGGGCCAAACGTAATGAAGGGTTACTATCACCGTGATGATCTGACTAATGAAGTCATTGTCGACGGTTGGTATAAAACTGGTGACGTTGCCATGATCGATAAAGATGGTTTCATCAAGATCACCGGACGCATGAGTCGCTTTTCGAAGATTGGCGGTGAAATGGTTCCTCACATCAAAATTGAAGAATCTTTGAACCAAATTTTAGGGGCGACCGAAGAGATGCTAGCCGCTGTAACGGCTGTGCCTGATGCCAAAAAAGGGGAACGACTCATTGTATTACACCGAGCGATTGAAAATTCGATTGATGATGTCCGTAAGGCATTGTCAGCAGAACACGGACTCCCTAACATTTTTATTCCGTCGGCTGACAGTTTCCTGGAAGTAGATGAACTTCCTGTGCTTGGAACCGGTAAACTGGATCTCAAGGGGCTCAAGACAAAGGCAGAAGAACATTTTGGTGATTGAGCCCGACGTTGCGTGGAAATAGGCTTATTAGAACTGGTGTCCGAATTTGGGGCCATGTTCCGTTGTCGTTAAGATTTCTGGACCATTTTCGGTCATCAGTAGTGTGTGTTCGAACTGGGCAGATAGTTTCCCGTCAATCGTTCTAACAGTCCAGTTGTCCAGCGGATCAACGATTCCCTGATAACGTCCTATATTGATCATTGGTTCGATGGTAAAACAGATTCCGGGCTCTAGGGAAACCCGATTGAATCGAGGATCGGGGTAATGTGGTATGGATGGCTCCTGATGGAATTCTGTTCCTAAACCGTGACCCACATATTCACGTACGACACCAAAGCCGTATTGATTAGCTTCGTCAACGATCGCGTGCCCTATCTCGGTAATCATACTTCCCGGGCTGATAGCATGGATGGCTTTGTAGAGGCTGTCAAAAGCACATTGAGTCACCTTGCGGGCTTCGTCACTCACTTCTCCGATTAGAAAAGTTTCTGATTGATCCCCAAACCATCCATCTACAATAGACGTAATGTCGACGTTGACGATATCACCGTCTTTTAATCTGTAAGAGTCGGGGATGCCGTGGCAGATCACTTCGTTGACACTGGTGCAGCAGCTTTTAGGAAAGCCATGATAATTGAGCGGAGCTGGGATATGGCCGTGGTCGCGCGTATAGTCGTGGCATAGCTTATCAATGGCTTCAGTCGTCATACCGGCTTTTACATGAGGTCGTAGGAAATCGAGTAACTGGGCATTAAATCGCCCAGCTTTGCGCATCTGATTTCGTTGGTCTTCGTTGAGCAGAAGGTCTTTAAGTGATCGTCGCATTCAAACGCTGTCGTACTAATGGGAGAAATGGAGCGGGGAACAAAAGATCTCCGTTCCGTTTTTTAAGAGTCTATTTATTCTGGTCACAACCGTCTCTCATGTCCACGCCTCTCGAATTGCCACATTGAAAGAAAACCTATAGAATCGGCGGTTTGGAACCCAACGCTTTACCCACGCTATGGGATACCCATACCGTCTAAAATGCCAGACTAAAAATGGCTTTCGGTTTTACGATACCAGTGAGATGAAAACTTATGCCACGTTACAATCCCGGTCGAATTGAAGCCAAATGGCAGACTTATTGGGAAGAAAATCAGACATTTAAAACTTCGGAGATGCCTGCAGGTGAAAAACTGTATGTGCTGGATATGTTTCCATATCCGAGTGGCAATGGTTTGCATGTCGGTCATCCGGAAGGCTATACGGCGACGGATATCACATGCCGCTTTGAGCGAATGCGTGGAAAGTCTGTGTTGCATCCAATGGGCTATGATGCCTTCGGTTTGCCGGCTGAAGAACACGCTATCAAGACAAATACCCCTCCACGCGAGTCCACCGAAAAAAACATCGCTAATTTCACTCGGCAATTGAAAATGCTGGGTTTCAGTTACGACTGGAGTCGTTGTTTGGCCACGACGGATGTGGGCTATTTCAAATGGACTCAGTGGATTTTTCTGTTGTTGTTTGATACGTGGTTTGATATTGAGCAAAATAAAGGTCGTCCTATTAGTGAGCTACCGATTCCGGAAGATGTGAGTGCTGAAGGTGAGCTTGCTGTTGCTAAATACCGCGATCAACATCGTTTGGCTTATCTTGATGATGCTTTGGTGAATTGGTGTGCTGATCTAGGTACCGTATTGGCTAATGAAGAAGTCATTGATGGTCGCAGTGAACGCGGAAATTACCCCGTAAAACGTATCCCGCTTCGCCAGTGGATGTTGCGAATCACTGCTTATGCCGACCGGTTAGAGAATGATCTCGAAGGGGTAAATTGGTCTGACGGCATCAAAAAGCTCCAGCGGGATTGGATTGGACGTAGTGCGGGGGCTGAAGTGGATTTCTATATTGGTGAGCAAGATGCTTATCACGATTGGAAGACTGGACGTGCTGTCACTGGATTTCCCGATCAAATAAAAAACGATACGTTGCGTGTTTATACCACTCGTCCAGACACACTTTATGGAGCGACCTATATGGTAATCGCGCCGGAGCATCCGGCCGTGGAAAATCTGGTGACTGCTGGTCAGCAAGAGGAAGTGAAGGCTTATTGTGAGAAGGCTTCGTTTAAGAGTGATCGCGAACGCACCGAAGATTCGAAATCCAAAACGGGTGTCTTTACAGGGGCTTACGCTATTAACCCGGTGAATGGTGCCAAGGTACCGATTTGGGTAGCTGACTATGTATTGATTAGCTATGGAACCGGAGCCATCATGGCCGTTCCTGCTCATGACGAGCGGGACTATCAGTTTGCCAAAGAGTACGGTATTGACATCATTGCTGTGGTGGATCCTGGCGAACGTAAGGGGATAGATCGTGGGGCCGTGCTCGCTGGGCAACAGTGTTTTCATGGCGCAGGCGTGGCGATTAACTCGGGCGAGTATGACGGTTTGCAAACGGCTGATTTCAAAAAAACAATCCGTGAAGTGTTGGAAGTGCAGGGAACAGGTACTTCGGCAGTCAACTATAAACTGCGAGATTGGTTGTTCTCTCGTCAAAGGTTCTGGGGAGAACCCTTCCCAATCCTTCATGAGCTTGATGACGAAGATAATCCCACGGGCATTATAAGAGGCGTTGATGAAGCTGATTTGCCAGTTGACCTGCCGCCTTTGGAGGATTACAAGCCACATGGTCGTCCGGAGCCCCCACTGGCCAAAGCCGATGATGATTGGTTGTATCCGGTCATCGACGGTAAACGTTATCGCCGAGAAACGAACACGATGCCACAGTGGGCCGGGTCTTGCTGGTACTACCTGCGATATATCGACCCAACGAATGAGGATTGTTTTGTTAATCCAGAGAAGGAAAAGGCCTGGATGCCAGTTGATTTGTATATCGGTGGAGCGGAACATGCAGTGCTGCACTTATTGTATGCCCGCTTCTGGCATAAAGTCCTGTATGATCGAGGGCATGTCACCACTGTTGAGCCATTTCAGCGACTTGTGAATCAGGGCATGATTTTGGGGGAGATGGAATTCTCGGTCTATCAGGATGCAGCTAAGGATTGGGTTGGTGTAGATAAGGTTAGCCGGGACGATGAAGGAAGGTATCGTCAGGAAGATGGGACGGAAGTTCTACCCGTAAAGCTGACTGAAGAGAAAGTGACCAAACAAGGTGACACATTTGTCTTGGCGGATGATGAGTCCATACGCGTTGATGCGCGGTCGTTCAAAATGTCCAAGAGCCGCGGGAATGTGATCAATCCAGATGAGATCGTAGAGAACTACGGTGCCGATTCATTGCGACTGTATGAGATGTTTATGGGGCCACTGACAGCTACCAAGCCTTGGGCTATGTCAGGCGTTAATGGTGTGAAAGGCTTCCTGGATCGTGTGTGGCGCATGATTGTCAATGATCGTGCAGAAACGCTTGCATTGAATGAGATGGTTTTCGATATCGAGGCTGATGCTGACGCATTGAAGATACTTCATAAGACGATTAAGGCAGTCACAAAGGATACAGAAAATCTTGATTTTAATACGGCGATCGCCCGTATGATGGAATTTGTGAACCACTTTACCAAGCAACAGGAGCGTCCTCGTAGCGTCATGCAGTCATTCGTTTTGCTGCTCGCCCCGTACGCACCTCATATTGCTGAAGAACTTTGGGAATTGCTGGGAGCAGAAGAGACATTGGCGTACGAGCCCTGGCCTGAATTCGATGAATCGTTCCTGATTGAAAGTACGATTGAGATTCCGATTCAGATTAAAGGTAAAGTGAAGAGTCGTATTTCTGTGGCTGCGGATATCAGCAAGGATGATCTTCAACAAGCCGCGCAGAATGATGAGAAGATGCAAGAGCTGCTGGCGGGTAGCGAAATTGTCAAAGTGATTGTCGTACCCGGTCGTCTGGTAAATTTCGTCACGAAGTAGCGGCGGATATGCTTAGTCGTCTGAGTTCGTGGCAATGTGTTCATAACGAGCGTTGGCACGCTCAATGAGCTTATCGAATTGTTCGCGGATCGGCTTTTGAACTCGTGTGAGCCGCCCTGATAGCCGTTTCATACCATCAGGGTTATCCTGAATGATCTCGTCAATCTGCCCGATGAATTTTGTGGTTTCCGCAAAGTTCATATCGACTATCTTGAGGAACAAACCTTGCAAGGTCTTTACAACGAATTGATTTGTCGATTTATCGAACTGTATGAACATATTGAGACGATGAGAAATAACAGGCTTACCCGTTTCCTGCGTTTTCTTGGTCTCCAGTATGAGGACTACTTTTCCTTTACTTAGGGTAGGGATGATGCTTCCCTTGTAGGTTCCTTCAGCATAAAAAATGTGTAAGTTCTTGTTGCCGTAGACGAGTTCGAGTTGGCTTTGTGTTCCATAGCTGTCGTCAATATTGATTAGGTAGTCTTCTTTGCGATCCATGCGGAGTTTGGAGACACCCATTAGTTCCCACATGTTGACGACCAACTCCGGGTAACGAATTAGATGGAGATAGATTTTGTGATCACAGGTGGTTTTTTGGAATGTTGACCGGTGAAAGACGGATGAATTTGCTAAGACAGCCTGGAGTTTCTCATTCGCCGCAGGTGTTAGCTTCTCCCACGGTATCGAGGTTTCGGCCTCCTCTCTGGCCGAGATCTTCTTTGCAGGTGCGGCCGCAGTATTTCCCTCAATGTTCTTTCCGGTGGATGGATTCGTTTCGGCCCAGATCAAAGAGCAACTCAATAGCAGACAAATACCCAAGGTGGGTATAAATGTTAGTCTGCGCAGAGTTGAGGGTTTAGGCATGTTTTGTGAGCTTGTTTACGGAGGTATTTCATCTTCATCTTCGGTATTTACTACAGATTGAATCGAGTCAAAGGTCACATATGTTGTCATGTTGTAAAGCTAGGGTATTTTGAGATGGGAATTTCCATCCAAGATGTCATTTTCATTCGATGGTTCTCGGAAACGGGCAACTTATCGGGTTAACCGTTTTACGTAATGTGAGCCATATGAATAGACTTAGTCTGAGATAGAATAGGTTTTTGGATTGGATAAAATTCCCCTATTTTGAATTGAAGAGGATACTTTAGTGCTGAAAGACCAAGGTAAGACTGGATTACCCTTAAATAACTTGGAATCCGAAGCTTCTTCTTCTCCTTCTTCTCCTTCTTCTCCTTCTTCTCCTTCTTCTCCTTCTTCTGGCGATTTCAATGGTGAGGATTCTCGTCGCGAATTTTTAGAGAAGGCATCGGCCGCGCTCGTGATTTTAGGAGCTCATCCCTCAAAGAGTTCGGCACAGAAAACAGATGCAAGCGTTCTGTTTCAACCTGAAGAGCAATGGGCGGATCGTATTCAGGCTCCTGACGATGGTAAACGATATGGTTGGTTTGTCGATACACGGCGCTGTGTAGGTTGTCATGCCTGCGAAGTGAGTTGCAAAGCGGAGAATGATGTCCCGCTTGGTAATTACATTCGTCAAACTTTTTATAAGGATGTGGGGGAGTACCCGCAGGTGGCTCGTCTGTTCATGCCGATGGCCTGCCAGCATTGTGAAGATGCACCTTGTATTAAGGCCTGCCCATGCGGTGCACTGCATAAGACTACGGGTGGGACGGTAGCTATCGATTACAACACTTGTTGTGGGCATGGTACTTGTGTTGATGTTTGCCCGTATGGTGCCATCTATATGGATCCTGTAGCAAATCAGGCCGTCAAGTGTCACAACTGCTATCATCGCCTTGAACAGCAAATGGAACCCGCTTGTGCTAACACCTGTCCAGCAGATGCGATTTCATTTGGAGATCTCAATGATGAGAATTCCAAAATTTCCAAAGCGATGCGAGATGCAGAGGAGAACAAGCTGGAAACTAGACAAATCCGTCCGGAAAAGAACACGAAGCCACGCATGTGGTTTGTAGGTGACGCACCGGTAGAAATTGAAGAAAGGATTCCAAGAGAAGGAGAGTCTTACGGACCTGAAGCCTACAATATTTACAATTGGAAAGAGAGTCATGAAGACGAGTAATTCCAAACGGCAGTTTTTGAAACTTGGTCTGCTTTCAGCCGGAACTTTTGGGATGCTGGGATGCGAGGGTGTATCCAATACCAGTCAGCAGCTAGGTGAGTCCGAAAGTCAAAAGCGTGGTAATACTGAAGCTCGACCGAAGGCTCTTCCTTTCGGCGTTGATATAGACAAGTGGAAAGCAGGTAAAGGTAAAGATTACGAGCTAGGCATTCAGCAAATGCCGGGAGTGTGTTTGTTGCCGGGACCTAATGCCAAGACCGATTGGCCGTCGAAAGACAAATATGCGGGAACCGAGAAGGTTCCCGGGATGTGCCAGCTTTGCAGTACCGTCTGTGGCATCATCGGGTATGTCAAAGATGGACGTGTTTTGAAGGTGGAAGGCAATCCGAACGATCCCAATAGTCGTGGACGTTTGTGTGCACGTGGGCAGGCTTCTCTAAATCACCTTTATCATCCAGAACGCTTGCTGTTTCCCATGAAGCGAGTTGGTGAGCGGGGAGAGGGTAAGTGGAAACGTATCTCGTGGGATGAAGCTCTAACTGA
This sequence comes from Rhodopirellula sp., assembly GCA_002698965.1. Lineage (GTDB taxonomy): Bacteria > Planctomycetota > Planctomycetia > Pirellulales > Pirellulaceae > UBA721. The sequence goes on from PAAT01000017.1 coordinate 46,691, forward strand.
GATTGCAGATAAATTACGGGCGATTCGAGAGCAGGATAAGCAAGAAGAATTTGCATTTCATCAAGGCCGTCAGCGTAGTAAGGATGCGATCAAACGGTTTCTTGATGCGTATGGTACTAAAACGCAATTAAGTCATCGTTCACTTTGTTCCGGAAATCGTCGGGCGGCAAATCTTGCCTACCTCTGGGAAAGCGATTGGGATCTTAATGATTGTGAAAACAGCAAATATATCCTGAATTTCGGTTCTAACGCATTTGAGGCACACCAGGGTCATGTTCCTTTTTTGAATAGGATTCAAAATGGCAGGTTTAATAATGGTGCCAAGATGGTCACCTTTGACGTTCGTCTTTCTAACACTGCCGGCAACAGTGATGAGTGGTTCTCTCCTTTTCCAGGCACGGATGGGGCTGTTGCCTTAGGCATGAGCCATTGGATTCTTGCGAGTAAGAAGCAGGATAGCGAATTCCTTGAGCGTTGGACAAATGTCTCTGTTAATGAGTTGGAAGAGCATCTTTCGGAATATACTCCTGAGTGGGCGGAACGAGTGAGTGGTGTGCCTGCTGATGCGATTAAGCGGATTGCACTGGAATTTGCAGATGCAGCTCCCGCTGCAACCACGATGTGTAATCGCGGTTCGTCGGCCCATTTGAACGGTTTTTATAATGATCGTGCGATTAACTTGCTGAATGCTATCGTTGGTAGTGTCGGTAAGAAGGGTGGATGGTGCTGGAGCCCCTGGGGAGGACTAGATCCGATCGTTAAGACTCCCGCAATGCCCTCATCGGCAAACACTTGGAGTGTATTGGAAGACCCACCGGAGTATCCATTGGCCAATGTCTGGCGACGCATGCGAGTGGGAGAGGTAGTATATCTTTACCTCTTGCAGGGCAGAGCAAAGCTTCAGGCTTATATGACTTATAACTTAGATTCTCCGCTGACATGGCCCGAGGAAAGCCTGACTCAGGAAGTGCTTACCAACGAGGAACTTATCAACTTTCATGTTTGTATTAACTGCTTTTATAACGAAACGGCTCACTACGCAGATATCGTCTTGCCGTGGACAACGTTTATGGAACGTTGGGATTTGGATGCTAGAGCTTCCTATAATTTACGACCGTATGTCGGAATTCGTACTCCGATGATCGAACCGTTGGGTGAGTCTAAAGATATTCGTGATTTCTTTCCGCTCCTTGCTGAAAAGATTGGTGGAGGAATGGAAGAGGCTTATCAGTATGGGACGACTGAGGATTACATGCAGTACTGGGCTAAAAACGTCCCAGTCAATGAACAGACAGGTAAGGCGGGTTTGGAAAGATTGCTGGATGAAGGGGCATGGGAAAATAGTGAGACGGAACCATTTTACGAGCCTTACAAGACAGCCTTAACGCAGGAAGAATTAGAAGGAAGCGTAACCGATAGTAATGGAGTCATTACGAAAGATGGTATCGGTATTGGTATCACGATTGATGGAAAGTCGATGCGTGGTTTTAAGACACCCAGCAGAAAAATGGAAGTTCGGAGTGTTTTTATTAACAAAATTGGACTCAATGAAGATTGTTCGGATTTAATCAATCAAAGTGGAGTCACCAAAACGAAGAGTCGTCCTAAGCAGCATGAGGGGCATGATTTAGACATTTCTGAAATGCCAATCTGGCTTCCGATTGATGAACATCAGGCGTTAGGTAACGATGAGTTAATCATGACCAGCTTCAAATGGAACGTTCATAATCATGGGCGGACGATGAACCTAAAATGGTTAGCTGAAATCGTACATAGTAATCCAGCCTGGTTGAATACCCAGACAGCCGACGAGCTGGGATTGAAAGATGGAGATTGGGTTGAATTAACTTCATACTATTCGGAAATGCTCGAAAAAATTTCTCCCAATCTCAACCATCAGACTCCAAACGAAAATGGTAAAAGAGTGGTGAGTCAAATGCGTGTGCCGATTGTGACGATGCAGGGTATCCATCCGAAAGCGATCGCCATGAGTAATTCGTGCGGACATTGGCAATATACCAACGTTGCCAAAGCGAAAGCTGGGTCGGCAGGTGGTGAGTATCTGGTTGGTAGTGATCGCGAAAGTTATCGAGATGCCGACTGGGAACGGAATATGTGGTGGGAAGATAAATCGAATGGAGATAGAAAAAAGTGGTTGCAGAACACGGGTAATGGCTGGAATCAGAACAAGCTAATGCCGATCGCGCCCGATCCTATCACCGGTCAACAGGCATTTCATTCAACGGTCGTTCGCATCAAAAAATTGTCGTAACGAAATTTAACAGAGCGTTTCTTCTTATGCAACTACCGCAAAATATCTCGAATGAAGCTGTTGCAAGAGCAGGTCTCTATGAACTATACGCTCGACTGTTACTCAATGAAGTTGACTTAGAGATGCTATCGTTGTTTCACAGACCCGAGTGGGGTAGTTGCTTTCATGAACTCGGGATTAATATTCCTCCGGGAAATGCGATGAGTGTTGAAACCCTGGCGGTTGACTATTGCAACATCTTTATTGGCCCAAAGGATTTTTGTCCACCATATCAGTCTGTTTGGGAAGATGGGCATCTGCAAAGCGAAGTCGTCGCTTCCATGAATGACTATTTGGAAGTAGTTTCTCCGGTCACCACACAAAACATTAAAGACCATGCCGGGTTGCAGCTTGAGATGATGTCACAAATTCTAAGGTATGAGTCCCGGCCCGATACAGAACCCAGTACTTTGTCAGTGGCATTCTTCCATGATCATATTGGGTGGACTGAACGGATGTTTTCTCTGGGAATCGAGTTGGCGAAGACTGAGTTCTATGGTGATTTTCTATCTTCGGCGGAAGTCTTTATTGCCTCCGAAAAATCCAGGTTCCGGTTGGATCTGGCCGATTAGCCGTTTAATTTCAGAGTACCCTCGCTAAGCTTGATAGTGAGGTAATGCAAGCCTGCTTGAACGCGTCTGAGGTTGCCTCCAACCTCCTAAATACATTACTTTTTCGCTTTACAGGATTATTTAACGTGCTCTCTAAACGGGGTTTCCAAATGAAAGCGTTTCTCGCATGTATGCTCTCGTTATTGTTTTCTGTTGTCGTTTTCGGTCAGCAAGTAGAGCCGTATACAGCTATTGTCACGGTTCATCAGACACCAGTGCGTTCAGCTCCGTTTCAGGATCAATATGTCAGTGCTTATCTGAATGTTGGAGATCAGGTGCAAGTCTATCGTGAAACGAAGAACGGGTTCCTCGCGATTCGTCCTCTTAACGATTCCTATAGCTGGGTGGCTGCTGAATATTTAGAGCTTCACGCCGACGGCGACCATGCGAGTGTACGTGTGGCTAGAGTTCCCTCCTGGATCGGCAGTTACGATGATCGTGATGTGAATTATGGCTATACGGTGCTGCTCAATAAAGGCGAAGTGGTGACACTGCTAGGACAGACACCGACGAGACTGTTGAGAACGAATCGAAGTCAAACTTATTACAAAATTGCTCCGCCGGCCGGGGAGTTTCGTTGGATTCATAAAGATCACTTGAGGGCGGATTCTGAAATTCAGAGTCGATTCTCCTCGGATACTATCCAGCAATCTCCTCTTCAAAGTACGCAAACAAAAGTTGCTTTAGCATCGTTCACTGATGGACAAACGAACTCCCAACTCCTCACGGCAACTAATCCGGCGAATTATGTTCCTCGCTGGATAAAACCCTCAGGAGCTGCTAAGTCTGGGCGTTTACTGGAGCGTAATCGAATTGTACAGCAGCAAATGAAGAGTGAGAAAAAAGTACCATTCAGGCAGGCGAGTTTTCCAGTTCAAAGTTCGGCATCCTCGAATATTACGACCGTAACTGAATTGGAGCTAGCCGTTTCGCAGATGGCAACGCAGTCTTCAGATCTTTGGCGAATTGGTTTATTGCGAGATAGAGCTAATCAGCTTTTATCGGATAGCATAGCCGCTGAACAGGGAGCGATTGAGGAAATCATCGAGCGGCTCGATCAGTATCAACAAATCAAAGATAATCGCCTGCGTCTTGAAGCGACCGATCTGTCTAATTTGCCTCCACGTTCTTCAGATTTAAACGTTCGTAATCTTCCTTTCAACGAATCCGATTTGGATACAGCTGAAGTTGGCAATGGAGTACTAACACCTGAAGCACGTCGAACCGCCTATCAAGAAACCGGTTATTTAGTACGTGTTCGTTCGACACGAAATGATGCACCTCAATACGCTATCGTTGATGAGCAAGGTGCCGTCCAGGTCTTTGTTACCCCTCAGCCAGGCTTAAATCTTAGTACTTATATCCGGCGTCATGTAGGAGTGTTTGGACGCAGAGGTTACCTTTATCGCCTCAAAACACAGCATGTGACGGTGACGAAGATAGTGGATTTAGATCGGCACAAAAAATAAACAATCTTAAACAGCGAGGAAGGTTGCCGGGGGCCTTAATGCTTTGCACGAAGGTCGAACAATCCGATGACATGCCACCCTAGGGAGCAAGTAATAATCGGCTTGGAGCCTGCAGGTAACCGATAATTTCGTTCAGGAATCGGGCCGCGTCGCCACCATCGACAATTCGATGGTCATAGGAGAGGCTTAGTGGCATCATCTGACGAACTTCAATTTCATCGTCAACCACTACCGGCATTTTTCGAGTACGTCCCACGAGTAGGATAGCTACTTCAGGGACATTGATAATCGGCGTGGAGTAAGTTCCACCGATGGCCCCCAGATTACTAATCGTAAAAGTGCTTCCCCGTAGGTCATCGAGTCCGAAGTTGTTACTTCGGACGTTCTCTGCGAGTGCGCCGAGGTCACGAGCAATATCAGAGATGCTTTTGGTATCAGCACTTCGTAGTGAGGGTACAACCAGCCCTCGTTCGCTGTCCACCGCGATCCCAACATTGACATAGTCTTTATAAATAACCTGTCCGGCATCCATGTCCAAGGCTGCATTCAGTTTTGGATTGTTTCGTAACGCCAAAGCAACCGATTTGATAATAAATGGCATGGATGTCAGTTTGATGCCCTGATCCAAGTAGTCTTGCTTAGATGATTTGCGGATCATTTCCAGATCAGTAACATCGGCATCATCAAAGTTCGTGACACGGGGTGCTGTTGACCAGGATTCGTGCATCTTGGCTGCAATCGTTTTACGGATCTTCGGCATCGATTCGATATGAACCGGGCCATAGGCATCTGTACCCGCTTCCCCCGGAGCTTTTGAAACAGGGGTTGCGGAGGTGGATCCACTTGTATTGACTGCAGGTGCTGAAGCTTGCTGGTTTGCCTGACGAACAACTTCGAGGATATCTTCGCGAGTAATGCGTCCGCCAGCACCACTACCGGTGACGTTATTTAGGTCAACTCCTACTTCACGAGCGAAGCGACGAATAGCAGGTCCTGCTGCAATATCACCACTCTCAGCAGTTGGAGCAGTGGGAACTGGTGTTTTAGGTGCTGGCGTTGGTTCAGGTGCTGGCGTTGGTTCAGGTGCTGGCGTTGGTTCAGGTGCTGGCGTTGGTTCAGG
>PAAT01000018.1 GCA_002698965.1 Rhodopirellula sp.
AACCGGTCGGTTGTAAGAGTGACTCGCTTCCCGGAGCTAGAACCCGCTCGCAGATTCATGTAAATGATTCCCTTTTCGCTGGATGCCTCCCCGAGGGTGGGGTGGTAAGCAGCCACCAAAACTTAGATTATCTTAACATACAGGAAAGACTCTGAACAAACAAAAAACAGACACGATTCATGCACATCTCAAACATGGTTGTGGCGTCAGGCCGACTGCGAGGACCGGATAGACTCGGAACGAGGTCGCTGAAGTCGCAATACGGCACGGCCATTGTCTTTTTTTGCGTAGATTATGCAGGGTTTGGATGTTCCCAGAATGGGTGCACGCGTTGGGCTCGCGGCTGCGGCTTCTTCGATTGTGCACATCTCTTCCGACTCGCAGGAACAAATCGAAGCGTGAGAAGGTTGAGAAGGTTGCACACTGCGCATGCGCACCTCATCCAAGGCGGTGTTGGGCGCGAGTGCTGCCAAGTCGATCCAAGAATGGTTTTCGTCGGGCACCGCTGTCAAAAAGAGCGGAGTCAAAACGCCGTGGCGGCGTTCCATTTGTAATCAATTATAGCTCGGCAACTAATTTACGGCAAGCTTACGGCAAACAAGTACTAAATACGGCGCTTCAAGGCTAGCGGCGGGGCTTTAGTGCGACCACATGCTCACCCCGCTTCTGAGTATGCGGTTGGTTGCAAACTGATGCCTTCGTTTATCAATGCATTTTTATATATGTCAAACGTCTCCATTGTGAACGAGTGAATGTCAAAATTCAGACCGTCGCTCAGCAGTGCGCACTCCATTTGCCCCACCTTGGAGGGGGTTACGTTGTATCCAAGCTCGCTGAGCACTTCCGAAATCTCAGCGACTGTTATCCCGCTGTCGTCGAGTGTTTTGATGGCGACGGAGACACAGGCAACAAACAGTGGGCGCACTGCATAGAATGGCGCGGTTTTCATGTCCAGTTTTCGAATCACGTTTTCAAAGTGGTAATATGCAGTCGCAAGCTCCTCGGTTGTCAAGTCAAAGTTGGTGGACAGGTCGTTCACCATGGACCGAAACGCAACCATAGGAGCGGTGCTGAACGATTGCGCGTCTTTGGAGAAGAACTGCAATGGGTCGTTTCCAAACGAGCCGCACCGTTCGTCAAACAGCGGATTCTTGAAAATGTCCGGTGACGGGCGTGAACTGCAAGATTTGGCGCTCACGTATCTCAACGCGGCCGCTACACCGCTCACTATGAATTGAAATTCGAAGGCGTTCTGTTCCGCCATTGTGATGTGCAATTTGATAAGGTCGGTGTTGTGTCCAGCTGGTTCCCGACGCGCTGCGCACGCAGGTTTCCAATTGTGAACAGGTGGAAGTATTTCGTTGCCTAATTGCGGCTGTAATTACCAATTGGCTAGCGGCAGCCGAGCAAAGAACGATAGCGGACACGCGGCATGCCCGTCATGCGCCAACGCGAACAAACAAATAAATGTAATATAATGTAATATATAATATATAATATATAATATATAATATATATGCGTTACATGATATGTATACATATATGTATGCATATACATATATGTATCTCCGAGGGGGAGATTTGGGTTTCGAAAGTATGTGGGGTGCTCTGGGTTTGGGTCTTATGAGTGGGGTGGGGGGTTTGCCTAAAAAGGAAGACCCCCAAAGGGGTTTGCCTAAAAAGGAAGACCCCAAAGCGATCTTCGTTCTCAAATAGGAAAATCGTTTTCATATGAGGAGATCACATATGAAGATTTCTTTCCTATGAGAAGCGCTTTCAAGCCTTTCCCAAATATGGCAAACCGAGCAAAAGCTCTGACACCACAAGTCCTCCACGCGTGGTGCTTGAGTGTTACTGTCTGCCAAAATCGCTATTTGGGTCAATAGCGAAAGCGGCACCTGCCGTTGTTGCGCTATTACCTGCAACTGCAACTTCAACTTCATCCATGGAGTATTCGGCATTGGAATTGTCCCAACGGCGCAACAGGGTCGCTAGCGAGGAAAAACTGGAAGACCTTGGGCTTGGCAAGTTTGAACACCTTGTGCTTAGGACCAAGGAGTTGCAGCAGGCGCTCAAGGCAAACGGCTTGCCCTTTGAGGCGTGCAAGAATTCTGAGGCCTGGGCCTTGGTGCAAAAGCAGATGCAGCAGGAGGAGGCAAAGCAGCTGGAGCAGGAGGCAAAGCAGCAGGCAAGGCTGCAGGAAAGGCAGCGACAGAAGGAGGCAAAGGAGAAGGCGCGGCGGGAGGAAGCGGCGAAGGTGGCAGCAGATCGGAAAGCTCGGCAGCAGCAGGCAGTGGCAATCCGGGCAAAGGCTGTCGCCGCCTCCCTCCAGCGTGACAGTGACCGTGACGCCGCCAGTGCCCCCGTTGCCAGCGCCCCCAACCAGGGGTGGTCGGTGGACGATCTCACATCGCTGATGAACTTTACGGCGGGCTCATCGGAGCCCTCCACCAGCGCCAGCAACGACGCCGCCTACAACGCTATTGCACACGCAATCTCTGGACAGGTGGAAGAGCTGCCAACGCATCCCTCGCGGCAAAAGCGAAAGCAGTCAGCGGGAGCAAAGCCGCCAGCATCCAAGAAGCCGTCGCAGCCTCAGCTTCAGCTCCGGCCAGTGCAACCGGGCATTGCCAGCCAACAGCCGCTCTGGCCTGCCGCTGCGCAGGGTGCTCACGCAAACGCCCAAGCGGAGCAGCGCTGCATCGAAGGCGACTGGGTGACATGGAGCGACTGTCAGGCTTGCTATGGCTATGACGCAGAACACATGTGGGGCGATGCTGGCACGACCAAACGCATGGTTTCCATCAACCAGCCTTCGCCTGCGCCCGAAATCGTCATGAGCTCAGTGCAGGAGGCGCGGTCGGGTTTGACGCTCCGCGCGTCCGTTGCGGCGCCGGCGCCGCCGCCGCCTGTCGCCGCCGCCGCCGCCGCCGCCCCGGCGCCGTCTACCTCCGCCCTCTCCGCTCCGCCCGCCGCCGCTCCTCCTCCCGCCGCTCCGCCCGCCGCCGCACCTCCCGCCGCCGCCGGCACCACCACTCTGCATCAGGTTGCGCGTGCATTGGCCAATCAGACTGCTGAGCAGCAGGTGGACCGGTCGGAGGCGCAGTCATTTGAGCACAGCGACGTGGAGGACGAAGACCAACCGCCTGCGGCGTCGCGGGTCAACAAGACCTGCAAACGCGCCTCTGTGAATGTGCAATCTGCCGCCAAGGCTACGTTTGAAGGCATCTTCCCCGCACGCGCAACCCGGCCCTATGAATTTGCGCATGACGAGGAAGCGGGAGGCGTGCTCCCTTTCCCTCCCGACGCAGCGAACCGCCTCATCCAACGGTTCACTCTATACGCCAAGACGCAGCACGCCGGTGGCACGGCAAGCAATCTCGCGCCTTCCTTTCGGCGGTTCTTGCTGTGGACCGGCAATCGGCTGGTGCTGCCACACCTTCCGCACGCCTTGGCTGAATGGGGCAAAACCGTAGAGGGCGTTCAGCTGGATCCGAGGGTGGAAAGTCAGAAGAAGGCATACGACAAAGCGATCAACGAGGGGTTTTCCAACTTTTGGAATTCGCTGCTTCCAGAGGAGTGCCCGCTCTTGTACCTTCCCAACCAGCTTGTCGATGGCGACAAAGCAGTGGAGCATACGATGCTGCAGGATGAAGACTTTGTGAACAGGCACATTGACCTCCAGAAGCTCAACGACACGACCGGCACGTACAAGACTCCGTTCAAGAACGACGATGATGTGTTGGCGATGCTTCCAGTCAGTATGACGTACAATGTCTTGGCCAAGGGGGTGGTCGACTTCTCGGTGTGGACTTTGGCGAAGAATGGCGAGAAGATGCCGACGGTGCTGGACGCACAGGCAAAGCTTGCGCAGTTTGTTCGTTGCCTGTACAAGTTCTTGGAGCCGTTTGCGGCCCAGCTCCGAACTCAGAACAAGCCGTACTCCAGCTTGTCCTCCGATGACAGTTTCATGACCTACCTGGCGGCTACGGACATGACCAATGCACCAAAGGCCAAGTCTCGGCGGTGAACAGACACTTGTGCGTTTGCGTGTGAGTGTGTCGCATGAATTTCTTTTCGAGTGCATATAGTGCGCGTGTGAGTTTACGCAGTTCTCGCTAACGCGCCAGGCCGCGGCAAAGCGCCCTAAACCATGCCTGCCACAATGGCGAAGAAGCGCCGCAGCGGAACGGGCGCCGAATCGCTCGCGCGCCAGGCAATCTATCTGGCCAAGCTTGCAAAGGCAAAGCACGGCAAGGACTTGAGCATTTCTGGACAGGCTTTGGGCGAGCTGGAGCGCGTCTTTGATTTTGTCACCGAGTCGTTGATGACCAACTGCCAAGCGTCCATGAAGATGATGAAGACCAAGACGCTCTCTCTCAAGGTGGCTCGCTGCGCGTCGGAAGTCACATTCACGGGGCGGCTTCGCGAAGACGCGACGGTGCGCGGTGCGCGCGCAGTCATGAACTACGAGAAGCGCGCTACGGCGACGGAGCCCGCGTCCGTATCCGCTGCGTAGTAGTCAGTGAGAAACCGCAGTGTAATAGATAGAGACAATCTTGTGAGTTGATAAGGAGCATCAATCACGCCAAATAGTAACAAGAAGCATGGTCAGCCTTCCCAACTTGTCTAGCCTGCGCTTGGCGGGAGCGGCAGGCCCAAATTTCCGAGTCCCGCCACAGCCACCGACTGGCGCGAGTGTAGCCGACATTGTTGCAAATTACTCCAAACTGCAGGATGCGGAACACGAACTGCGAGTGGCGACCAATAACGCCAATGCAATGCGAAGCTTCACGGGAAGAAAAGAAAAGACCCGACAGGAGCTGGAATGCAGGGCCAGGATAGACAACGCTCAGAACCGAGCATTGAAATTTGCGGCACAAATGTACAATTTGCAAAAGGCGCTCACGGATGGGGAGCAGCAGCTTTTAGAGAGCAAATTGGTGCAAGCTGTGAGCGCTGCCGACAACAAGAAGGGCTTGGTGGCAGGCGTCATCGATGCCATGATTGTTGAGCGGTCGGATGATTACATTGAACGCGTCGTGGCAAACGCGCCAAACTTTTATAAAACAGACTTGGCTGCTGTGATGAAGCGCACACTCGTATGGCATCTCGCTACAAAGGCTGTCATGAGCAAAAAGAGCAGAGGCAACTCAATCTATCGGTTTGTCATCGACACCTACATCAAACTGCTTGAAGGAATTAGTGGTCCGCTTGAAGTTCTTCAAAGTCCTTACCACGAGGGAACCTTGTTTACGATTCCTGAAGACTGGATTCGGCAACATCTGCCTGAAGAGGTGGCGGACGAAACGCCAAGCGAACAAGGAAGGCGGGTGGAGTCGGCAGGTCGGTAAGGGCGATAATTCTTAGTGTGTACACACACACACACGCGCGCGCGCGCGCATACCATACTACTCATTATGTACGCCGGGTTGCGCCCGCAAGAACTGCCCGGTTGCTTTTGAGGTCCGCAACAACCGCGCCCGACGCGTCCACTACAAAACTCAAATTGGCACATTCGGTATGCAGGTTGCTCTTAACCACAAAGGGCACAGAGTTGGCGTAGAAGCTTGCTATGGACGCCAGGTACGGGTTTAGTGGTACAATCTTGAACATGTACTTTTTGTGCGCATTCTGCGGCGACAGGTTGCTGTGCGAAGCTGGCTTCAAAGTGTGAAACTGCTTCATCTGAGACCCGTTTTCAATCGTAAAGTCGTAAAACCCGCCCGAGCCCGGAGCTGGGAGCACCGACGGGCTGAGCAAATCGCAATTTGCATCTTGCTTGCGAAAGCTGTAATTTGGGCTGTTGACATTGCAGTTTAGCTCGGTGTGGTCTTCAAAGCACATGCTAACGTGAAAGCACAGAGTGCGCTCGCGATGCGTCCAATTGCGGCGTTCCGCTTCCGGAACGCAGTCTCTGATCAATTTTAGCACCGACTCTTCTGTAAACCGTTGCCCGTGCTGCGCAGTCTTTTTTACCAAGGACACGTTGATTGAAATGTCTCTGTTGCCCGCAACAAAGTAGATCTCGGTGCCGACAAACGCCCCCGTGGTCATCGCTTTGATTCCATGCGGAAAAGCGCCGCACGTGCTGCCTTTCTTATCGCCTCCCGGCTTGTACGGGCGCCCTTCCTTGTTCCACAAATCGTGCCTGATGCGAATCTCCCAGTCTTGGCTGAGCTCTTTGATGACTTCTGGGCTAAGTCGGCACACCGTCTTGTAAGGCGACGCTACCAGGACAAGTGGCGGCCGATTGATGTCGAGAATGTCTTTTGTCGTTTGAAGCATCTCGGCGGGTTGCGCGCGCGGCAGCGTTGGAGTGGCGGGGTTTGCCGACTTTTCCTCCAGCGCCACAGTTGCTGGTGCTGAGCGAGCCTTGTCATGAAATTGCTGCAGCACTTGAAAGAGGCACGTGACGTCTCCATAGGTCAGGTTGCTTCGCTCATCGGCAGACACACCAGGCGGCGAGCGCTCAATCAGATGCTCCAACTGGCCCTCTCCAGTAATCTTCAGCGCCTTTATCCGTTGCAAACCCTTTGCCGTCTCTTCAAATACAAATTTCAGCTTTCGCTTCTTGCTTACCACCTGACCTTCGGTTCGCCCACTTTGCGACGTCGAAGCGGTGGAAGCCGCGTCGTTGACCTCTTCCTCTTCTTCTGCAGCTTCTGCGGTTTCTGCAGCTTCTGCAGCTTCGGGCGCAACAGCGTCGCCGGCTTGGCCTTCGGTTTCGGAACTTTGGGCACTTTGAATACTTTCAACTTCCGCGGCATCGCCTTCGGACATTGCACAGTAGTGTGCTCTTTAAAGGAGAGCGCGGTCTCTGTAAGCTTGATTAGCGGTTTCTTCTAGCACATACTAATAAACGTCTCGTTTATAACTTGCGCTGCGCTCGTATTGCCACGCGTGGAAGAATTTGCGACGCCACAAGTTGCGCGCTAAGGCACTTTTCATTGCCTTGAAACGCACGCAAAGCTCAAGCTACGACAACTGCGCCCACACACCATGTCGTGGAAGCGGCGGCGCGACGAGGGAGATGAAGTGGAAAACTCGCACGATCTTCGACATCAGTGGATGACTGAAACAGCTTGCAACAATATCATCCAAGATTTCCAAACAGGCAAGAAATTGGCAAAAGAGTGTTGGACGCCGTCTGACGACGATCTCAGCGAGCCGCCGTTTGACATGGTCTTGAAATTCGTGTACATGATCCGCGAGGATCGTAAGGAGCTCAACGACTACTACGACGCGCAGGAGGCCAAGAAGCAGAAACAGCAGGAGGAGCAGCAGCGGCAGCAGCAGCAGCACAACTACTACAACGACAACTACCAGCGTCGCTCGCCAGATGTGATCACCCGCGACGATTCTCGCCACTGGTCTCACCAACCCCCTCAGCGCAAAACCTACGAGGAGCGTGCGTACCGCCATCGGAATGGGAATTAAGAGTGTTATCACGATACCAACACCCGGTCACGAATTTCAAAACGGATTGGAAAGTGATCAGAAATCCCCTTGAGGCCTTGGGTACGCGGCATGCTCAACGGCAAAACCGCATGCTTGACGTCGGCGGACCCGTCCTTGTCCAGCTTTTCGAAATGGTCCCAGCTTTCAATATCTACCAAAAAGTTGTCATAACAGTTGCGCCCCGCGCTGGTTGCCGACTTGAGCCCAATCAGCGGTTGAGCAAATCCGGCACTCTTCAAGCCGTAAACTTGGACTTCGGGTCCATCCGGGTGCTCGCGCTCCGTGTCTCCGGGGTATGTGTTAAAGTCGCCGGCAATCACGTGCACCGCCCGCTCTTTTGTTCGGGAGTCTTTGGCGCCCTGCTCGGTCATTGTGAACCCATAGATGTCACGGCTGCGCTCGGCGTAGGAACTCAGCATTGCTTTGAGCTGAGCATCGCGCTGCCGACGGCGGCCGTATGGCGGCATGTGAACCATTGTCAATATCATCGTGTGAGCCGGCATCGAGCGTATAAACCCGACGTCGAGCGCCACCGTCAGCGGCGCCCAGTCCAGCACCTGGCACTTTTCTTCCTTTTGCGCCACCTTCCAAGTCCAGCTCTTCTTGATCTCAACCGGCTTCTTCACAAAGCACACGTGGATCTCCTTGTTGCCGCGTCCTTGGTCATTGATTTTGGCTTTGCAAACGCCGGTGTCAGTGTCGCCAGGCTTGTCGTCGTCCGAAAGCGCAGACGATACCACATTAGAGGGCTCCGAGGCCACGTGCGTCCACGGAGCATCGTCAGTCGGAGTGCGAGAAAGTATGTTCAGCGTGCGCTCAAACCACACGACGCGATCCTGGTACAATTTTTCCGAGGCCGGAACTTCGGTGAGCATTACCACGTCGTGCGTCGCCATCTCGGCCATCAGTTGCTGCCACATTGCTGGGGTGCCGCTTGTCATGTTGCGAAGTTTCCGGATGTTGAAGGCAATGATGGAGATGCCAGGCGGCAAGTCAAAAATTGGAATTGGCGGCTCTTCTTCATCATCGTCGCTGGCCTCTTGCTTCTGACTGGCAACTTGTTGCACAGCGGCCAGCGCCGCCGCCGCGCCTTCGCCGCGTTTGGCTTTCAAGTCCATGAGCTCGTCAACCACCTTTTTCTTATCTCCGGCAGAGTCTGCCGTCACAACTTCTTCATCGGGCGGCAAACCGCACGCGGCGCGCATCATAAGCCGCAATTCCAAAAGCTCGCTCTCTTTCAACTTTTCCAATCGCGCGGGTCCAAAGTATTTCAAGTTGGTGTCGAAAAGCCGCGCAGCGCGGCCACCGGACGCCGTCGGCATGGCAACTTGAGCGCTGGCCATGTTGGCGAATGCGAACGCACGAGGGCATTGTTAGCGGCGAAATCTCGCGCTAGGCAGCGCGCCTCGCGCCGTTGCCGGCCAAATCAAACCCGGCAATGAACAATTCCGTAGCGCACCACCACCACCACCGCGCCCATCCAGATCATGAGCATGCTATGCACACGCAACGCCGCGTGCACGCTTCGCACGCGCAGGCGCAAGCGCAGGCGCAAGCGCAGGCGCAGGCGCAGGCGCAGGCGCAGGCGCAGCTCCACCCACACGCGCAAGAAGAGCTGCAGCAGCAGCAGCAGCAAACTCCAACATACCACCACCACCACCACCCACCGCCGGCACTGCCCACTCGGCAAGGCCCGACGACGCTGTGCGCGTGCTCGCTTGTGTGCATGGCCTTCTTTGGATGCGCAACCTTTGTTGGTCTGATCGTGGTTGAAATGCCGTTGATCAGCGCAGAGACGTCTGCGCTGCTGATAGACCAGCAGCGTCGTTTGCATTCTCAAAAGCCATTTCCTCATGCCGAACCTCTGAGCGCGACCCCGAGCGCGGCGACGCCGTTTGCAATGGCGGCAGACGATCGCGTACGATTTGGGCTCTGGGATTCGGCCAGCACAATCACGCCGTTGCAACTTACCGTTGCCGTGAGCATGGCAATTGACGTCGACGAATCCAAAATTCACGTTGCGGCGGAAGGCAGCCACTTTTTCACCGTTGAGGTGCAAGAGGCACCTTGGCTCTTGGAAGCCGTCAACGCCGCCGAAGGCACTGATTTCTTGAGTTTGGTGAACACGCACGCCGCAGCCTTCCACGCTAAGTTGGTGGTCTCGCACCAGGCCCTCGTAGTGGCTGCTACGCCGCCGCCGCCCAGCGCGGCCATTTCTACGCCGGCCGTTGGTATAATTAGAAAACGGCGGGCGGGCAATAGCACCTCTGCGGCGTGAGAGCATGCCGCGAGCCCGCAGCGCGCTCTCGTGGCAGTGTGGGCTGTGCTTTGGCTGCCTGATCCTGGGCATTTGCTTGATCATTGTCAGCCTCTTCTTCACCGACTACGCCGAGATCTTCATAACCTTTCTGGCCATCGGGCTTTTGGTGGTCTGCTGCGGCGTCACGCTTGATTGCTGCTGCATGAAGCGGCGAGGCACGCTTTTCTGCATGTCCCTCCTCCCAAGCTTTGACCTCGGCGGCGGCGACGGAGCACAGCAACCGATCAGGCATGCGCACGCGCACACGCACACAACGACGACAATCGAAGGGCGCGCGGCGTACGCGGGGGATGTCAATTTGGCCGCTCTGTCCTTGTGAGTCCTCATAAACAAATGTTAAAGACGCAAAACACCCACACCCACACCCACACCCGCCAACTTTAAAGTCCGCGCGTAAATCCGCGCGTGTCCCTAACCCTTATGGGGCGTTTTTCGCTCGTTCCCTCATTTGTCCACCAAGCCACAAAAATAAAGGCGACCAACAGCACGACAATTCCAGATGCAACCAACGCGTTCGTGTTGGGCTTGTCAAGAACGCCTGCAATTATCAGTCCAAGCCCAAGGCCGACCAGAATCACACCACCAATCCACGCCACCCAGTCGATGGGCTTCTTTACTTCGGGCTCTTCCGGAGCTGGGGCCATATTGTCCCAACTCGTGTCGATCTCGTGTGCCTTGAGCCCGTTTCTCTTGTCAAGCTCCTCTCCGGCCGGTTTCCAAAGTTGAGCAATCCGATCCTTTTCGGTCGACGCCATACCTATTCGTCTTTTCCCAAGAGGTCCGCACGGCCCAGGAAATTATAGCGACCAGCTAGGCCCCTGCCAGCTCAAGATCTTCGCGTCCCAATCGGGCGGGTAGTGTCCGTTGCGCCGCTGCTTGATCAGGCCAACGAGGCCTCTGTAGAGGTCGGCTCCGTCCGGACCATCTTCTTCTGAGAATTGCAGGACGGCTTTGCGCAACGCCACCGTTTCGCCAAGCGTCAACGGGGCCTGGTCTCCTGTCATCATTGTGCCTTCGGGCGCCACTAAGGAATTGTTCCACAACCGGGAGTGTTTTCCAAAAAGAGGCGCGGGCATCCCCGCCCGCTCCGCTTTTGCCTTGTCGCTGTTGCCAAGCAAATCCCACGCCGACGCCAGGGCCTCGCTGGCAAGAGTGTTGCACTGCAACGCATTCCGTGGCCGTTTGGGCATCGTTTTGGAGAGTTTTAAATAACACTACCACGCCCCCGAAACTCTCAGCCCTTTTTGCCACGCGTTCTCTGATCTACGGTCCAACTCGGCGGCCACTCCGGGCCACTGAATTTTGTCGCCCGCGTAGCTGTTTGAAGGTGCCGAATCACGGTCCCCCGAGTCGGACTCTGTCGCACTTTCAACGCTGCGCCCTCGTCGCGGGTTTCGCCGCGCGCAAATGCACGCCAGCGTAATGGAGGCAAAGATCAGCGCGATGGCGATCATCACGGCCTGCACAATCGTCAATTCGCTCACCTCATCTGGAGGCGGCGGGGACGGCGGCGGCGGCGGCGGCGGCGGCTCGGGCGGCGGACTAGGCGGCGGTGGCGTTGGTCGGGGGGGCGGAAAGGGCGGCGGTTTTGGCGGCGGGTGCGGCGGACTCGACGGCGGCGTGGCTAGAAAAAAGGCAAGGACTTCGTCGGCCTGCACTTGATAGTCGCTGATTGTCTGCGCGTCTTCAAAGACTACGCCGAAGCGCGAGATGCCGACTTGGTCGATCAGCGCGCCGTACTCGGCCGCCACCTTTTCTCGCAGGCTGGTCACGGTATCGCCTGGTTCGACATCAAAGGCCTTGGTAACGTCGTTTGCGGTGTTCTTGACGTACACGTTCATGGCGGCTGTTCCCACTGGAGTAAGCCCAAGGGCGAGACGCAGTGCGCGTCGCGGCAACGGCATGGCGGTTGCGCGTCCGCTAAGTCCCGCGTTCTTTCACTTGCTCACAACCGTTCAAGGCGTTATCAAACGCAATGGTGCCGCGCGGGCTCAAAGGGCTGCTCAAGAAGACGGCGCGTGCCAAGTTTGTTGCGTCGCGCCAGCACGGAGGCGGCTACCGCATGTTGGACGAGAAGTCGCGCAAGGCCACGGGCACGCGATTGCGCGGCGTCGCCAAGCGCATCAGCGAGACGCTGTGGTCGGACGGCCAGCTTCCAAAACCGCCGTCGGACGGCGTGGACAAGAAGGGCAAAGCCTGGCGCGGAGAAGGCGGGAGCCTGCGTCGCGGCACTGCCGTCGACCGCCAAGTGAGTCGGCTGTGCAAAGTCTCCGAGCGGCAGCGGCAACGCTCGGCAATGCTGACGTTGACGCGCATGGTCTTTGTGGCACTCGAGCACCACGGCATGGTGCCCGTGGATGCCCAGCGCGTCGTGTGCGACGTATCGCGCCGGCTTGGAACGGCGGTTGACATTGTCGCCGTACGCGGCGCGCGACTAGTCCTAGTCGAGCTCAAGTGCGGGTTCCACGGCCGCAAAGACCTGCCTGCAACAGGCGACAATGGCAGGTTGTGCATGCTGAAAGCACCTTTGAAAAAGGCCAAGGACTGCGTACTGCACCGACACTTTGCACAGCTGGCTGCGACGCTCGCGCTCTTCAAGAGCGAGAAAACAACGCGGCAGCAGCTTCAGAAGATCGGCATCGCCGATGTCGACGCGGTGTTGCTGTATGTAGACGACGGCGGGTCAATGCTGTATGAGCTGCCTGAATGGTGGCAAGAGCGCGGACCCCGAATCCTCAACAACATATGCCAAAATTAGACCACGTAAAAGTGAGGGCAATTCTGAGAAGGTACACTGCTAGTCATGTCCTGGATTATCAGAGTCATCAACAACAGCTTGCCCGTGTTTATCATTCTTGGGTTTTTGGCAGCGCTCTGCTGTCTCTGCGGCTGCTGGCGGTTGGCTACCAGATTCGCACGGAGTTGCTGCAAATGCGGCTTCTTCTGCTGCGACTTTTCGGCAAGCACGGCGCAGAATGTTGCAACCACCGCTACTGCGGACCTCGGCAAGAGCAGCGGGAGAAAGGACAGCAGCAGCAGGAGCAGTAGCAATGGCACCGCCCCGGCTGTGAGCAACAAGGCGCCGCCCGTCGCTGCCAAGCCCGATGCTTTGGGTGGCGAGTGCCAGTACATCGTCGCGTGCGTGACATGCTGCTACTGCTGCAACATGCTCAAGCCCGCGCCAAACCGCGTTGCACAGCCCGTCACAACCGGCCAAAAACCAGTGCCCGACGCTCTGGCAATCCCAGCTGGCAAAAAGGGAAAGGAAGATGCAGCATTTGAAAGTTTGCCATTGCTGTCTTTGGATTCGGTAATAATTCGGCCTTGAACCCCCAGTCTGTGTATGTGTGCATGCGTGTATTCATGCGTATTTAACTACTACGATTACAGTAGTCATAACCAAATCACACCTCTCCCCGGGGGGTTTTTTTTGGGGTCTGTCGCAATCACCCTTGCCCTTTTTCTTCCTTTCCACTCCTGCTACACCCACGTTTTTTTTTTGGTTGAGTTTTTCTTGGCACCGGCTCGCACCGCTTGGTCTTTCGAATTTGCGCGGCCGGAAAGAAGAAGCTTACGCAGCGACATGGTCAACCGCCTGCTTCAACGGTTGGGTAGTGTCATAGCCGCCGTAGCTATTGTGGCCCCAGCCTTTGTTGGCACGGTTTTTGTCGTAGGTGTAGTTCTCCGCGTCCTTGCTCAGCAGCCAGCACATGTTGGCGTACAGGTCGTTTGATGAGGCGCTGCCCCAGAAGTTGCGGTTGGCGTCGAGCTGCATCAGGAGCAGGGACTTGAAGGCAATGCCCCAGAGCAGCATTTGACGGAAGGTGACAACCTCCTCGCCGGGGTGCTCCGCGTTCATAAACCCGTTCCACTTCATTGCCGAAACGACAACGACCAGCACGCTGAAAATCAGCGAGCCCTTGAGGCCACCAACGAGGAAGGAGATGGTCGTCGGCCACGCCTTGCCGGACGGCTGGCCCATGAGACCAAAGATGATAGAAGCCACCAGGCCAAGGAGGATCGAAAACAGGAAGAGCGTGAACTGGCCGATGACCAGCTCGTCAAGCAGGATGCGAGGGCTTTCGTGCGTAGCAATCTTGGTGTAGTGAGCGGGGACGGCGGCAGCGGCGACAACGGGAGGGGTTGCAGTGGGATCGGCTGCCACTGCGGCCACTGCGGCCACGTAGTCGCCCTCTTCCGCAAAGAGGTACTGCGCGTGGCTGGCGTCGCTGTAATCCGTCAGCTTCCGTTCCTGGAAGAGCGAGTACCCGTGGATCTCAAAGACGAGCAGAGTAATCCACAGTGCAACGTGGTAGACGAGATCAGCGAGCGCAATCAGCCGAGTCAGGCACACCACGCAGTAGTCCTTGCTGGCGACGGTCTTGCCCGCCTGCCAAAAGGCGGCGAGGCCGCGGCCGTGCAACGGCGCAGAAACCATGTACGAAACAAAGCCGGCATTCACTTCCCGCTTGCAGTCTTCCATGCTCGCCATGGTGGCGCCCACTGACTAGTGAACGACGGACACTCTTCACAGCACCTTTTGACAATCCCGTTTCAATTGAGAGCTTATCCCCGCGGGCATTTGAGCCCGCGCAACGGCCCCCGCTACCCCCGCGCTCAAAAGCCCGCGGCTTCTAACAGGGCGCATCCTTCGTCTTCGTCCAGACTAAACCCGCCGAGCAACCCGTTGCCTGGCCCCGTGGCAGTGAGCGGCGGCAGCAGCGGCGAGCCGTCGTCGAATCCATCGCAGCCGACGTCGTCCCACAGCTCTTGGCGCTGGCGCTTTCGCGCAAACGCGCGCGCCTTGCCGTTTGCCATTCCCGCCGGCGCGTGCGCAGTGCTGGAACTGGCCGTCGCCGACGACGGCAAGACGGGCGCGTCGTCGCGCGCGGCGTCGCTCGGCTTGTGCACGTCGCGCAGATATTCCGGCACGAGCTCGACGGTTTCGGGCTTGTCCGAGTGCATGAGCAGCTGCGCGACCATGCGCGACCACGAGGACAACATCTCGCGCTCGCGGCGCGAACCTGGTAAATTCGCACGACCTGTCGAGTACACCTCGCAGCAAATGCTTTCTCCTTGAGGACGCCAAGCCAAACCGACAAAGGAGTCTTTATCGTAATGCGCCGTCGACGAGTGTGCATTGGCAAAGGCCTCGCAGTTTAGTCTTGCGTTGATGGAGACGGCGCCGACCTGGTTGATGATCTCAAACTTGCGCACGTGCAGATAAATCCCGGCCTCTTGCGCCAGCTGACGCGTTGCGCGCATCACCGAAAGTCGTGCTTGCAGCGGGCCTTCGCATCCTGTGCCAACGATTCTTCCGGTGTGGAAAATGAGAATGCGACATCGTGGAGAGGAAAAGGCCATTTGGATTGCGGCGAATCGACGGGGTGCATAGAATGCATTTGTGCACTTGGACGCGATGCTGTGCAGGTCGAGCGGCAGCGTGATGCCCGTGCCGGCAACGGGGATGCCTTCCGCCAGCTGCAAGGCGACACGAGTGTGAGATTGTCATTGGGGCAGTGTGTGTGGATATCTTACCGTCACAATATTCACAAGTCGTGGCACTAGATGCAGGATGCCTTCAAAGTCGGCGAGGGGGAGGCCGTGCGTGAAGCGCGCCATCTTCCAGATGGCCTCGTCGCTGAGGTCGCGCGGCGTCTCGGTTGCGCTGAGCCGCGCGCGCTCGACTTGGCACCGGCGGGTCACGTCCTCTATGGCTTCGCGGATTTTGGTCCTCACGAGCGCGACGTCGGCGTCCTTTTGCGGCGCGGCATTGGCCAGGCGCGACTCGCGGCGCAACCGGTTCCAGGCGTTTTGCAAGAGCAACTCCGAGCTCTCAACAGCCATGCGCCCGACGCGCCGGGCGTCCGCGTGCTTTGCCGTGGGGCTTCTCGTGATGTTATACCGTCGTGCTAGTATAGCGGCAAATTCGCGTCACGTGTTTACACGCCTTCCCTACTCATACTCCCCTTTTTACAAGCTCTACTTTACCCCTCGTATACTTGTTGTGTGCATGTGTGGATTGTGCACTTTGGATTCAGCGCGGGCGCCGCGTAAAGGTTTGCGGCTTGCTTGCGCCGCCATTGGACTCGGACCCCGACGATGGCGTTGGCGATTGCGGCACGGCTTGGCTAAACCCGGCGCTTTCTTCGGCCGTGCCAAAGACGCTCTCAAAAACGGAGCTGACTACGCTTGATGACTGGCGCGCGCGGGGCCGGGGCGCCGGCGCCGCCGCGGACGCACGCATGACGACGTCGTCGGTGTTGCTGGCGTCGCCGGCGGCATCGCCGGTGGTTGC
>PAAT01000019.1 GCA_002698965.1 Rhodopirellula sp.
ATGTTAGCGCGGAGCGATTTGACTTTGATACCCAATTCTATGGTGGCTACGGCGGCGACTATAGATCCCGAGGATCGGCTTTGACGGGAAGTCCGGCAACAGATTTAAGTCTGCAAACTCGCGGCATCAGAATGCGGCAAAAATATGCTTCTGGTGCGACTGCACTAGTCAATTTTGCTAACAGTCTGATGTGGCAATTAAGTGGTTCAGATTCCTTCGGAACGAATACGTTACTCGATGTGAATATCATTCAGCCTTTGCTTCGACAGGGAGGAAAAGATCGGGTTCTGGAAATCTTAACAAGATCGGAGCGTCAGCTCCTTTATCAAGTCAGGAGCTATCAGCGGTATCGCAAAGGATTTTACATGGATATCACCACCGGTCAGGGCGCCGGGGGCATTTCACGTATCGGAGGCCTTTTTGGAGGTTCCGGCCTTTCCGGATTTACGGGCGTAGGAAGCGGAGGTTTTGGGGGTATCGGAGGATTTCGCGGCGGAGGAGGTGGAAGCACATTCGCTGGAGGTTATTTAGGGTTGCTGCAGGCTCAAAAAGGACTCATAAATCAGCGGGCCAACATTGTGGCTCTAAAAGGTTCTCTAAAACTGTTTGAATCTTTCTTCGAGGCCGGATTTGTCGACTTTAACAATGTGCAAACAACAAAAGCACAGTTCTACAGGGAAATAACTCAGCTCATTGATCGAGAATCAAATTATGACGGTCAATTGGATGGCTTTATTAATGAACTGGGGCTTCCTCCAGATATCGAAGTTGTTGTCAATGGAAAAGAATTAGAGCAATTCAATCTCATCGATGAGGAGATGCAGATTCTACAAAATGACATCTTGGACCAGCAAGAAAATGTGGGCGAAATCATTAATAGCTCCCTGCGCGGCGAGCAACCGCAACTTTTAGCTATCGAGTGGGGGCCAGAGCTGGAAAAAGGTCTCAAAAGCTTACATCAAGAAGCCATGTTGGCGAAGCAGTTACTGGATCAGCTTTCAGTGGAAGCATCAGCAGCCCGCGAGGATGTAAAAGAACTCTCAGAAATCGTGCCTGAACGGCAGGCTGCGATAAAAACTCTTCGAGAACAAATTGAGAACAACCCACTCGTACCGGAATCCGCGTTGAACTCAGACCTTCTTGACGGTAGCTATTTGGATCAACTACCAAATTTACTTACCGCCGATCTGGATGATATCGATCAACGACTACAGGAAGAAGAAGGGGAGATCCTTCTTTTCCGCGAAGCTCTCGACGACCTACTAGAAAACGGCTCTGCAATGAATGATGAGCAGCTGTATCAGACTCTCGAAGATAGTGTCATTTCCAAACTTCCGGAATTGCTCATCAAGTTATCCAATGATGCTTTAGAACTTTCTTTAGTACTAACTAGCGCTCGCGCTGAAACAATTACATTAGTTCCTGTGGATTTATCCATCGAAGAGGCTTACAAAATAGCTTCCGAAAAACGGCTGGATTGGATGAACGAACGCGCTCAGGTTATGGATCAATATCGACTGTTGGCATATAACGCTGACGGCCTGGAAAGCGACTTGAGCCTTCAGCTCAGTGGTAGTATTGGAAATACCGGTGACGATCCATTCCGATTCCGTGATACCACCGGAACATTGCGTGCGGGACTGGCATGGGATGCCCCCATTACCCGACTTAGAGAAAGAAACATCTACCGACAAAGCTTATTGGAGTACCAGGGCCGCCTAAGATCGTATTATCGTTATGAAGATCAACAGTATCTGAGTTTTAAAAACTCGTTGAGATCAATTATGCTTCAAAAAATAAACTTTGAGGCCAATCGTAAACAATTACAAGTTGCTACACGTAATGTACTCTATCAACGCACAAAAATTCAGGAGCCGCCCGGGCAACAGGGGAATACACTCTCTCCCGAAACCGCCCAACGCCTCATTGGCTCATTGCAAGGTTTACAAGGTGCTCAGGATGGGTTGTTAGCTGTTTGGGTTGGCTATGAAATTAATCGCAGTCAATTAGATTTAGCATTGGGAACAATGCAGATTGATGAGAATGGAATTTGGATTGATCCGGGCCCCATTGGTACTATTCACGGATATCCAAGCCAAGAAACCAAAGAAAACAAAACCGAGGAAGATGCGATTGAAGAGAGCAAGCCGAAAGATACTGTCAGCGAAGACAGCGAAACATAAACCGACTGTTCTTATCAACGCTTCACCTCGTGACCGAAACTTTATGGTTGTAGCGGGGTTTTGTCCTTATAAACCTTTAGAATTGATATCATAATTAAGAAACTTTGAGCCCTTCACGTTTCCCCACACTACTCTTTACCGATTAAATACCTATGCTTTCAGAAAAACCCTTGCGTCTTCGTGGTAACAGCACAGTATTCACCCTATTCGCCATAATTGTCGTTGGTATGTCAACGCTCGGATGGTACGGCTACAATCTCGTGCAAGACACGATTGATCCTGAGATTGTCTATAACTTCCAATTTAGCGAAGCCGAAGTCGGCCTTTTCAAACATACAATCAACGAGAGCGGGGATATCGAAGCCGCTGAAAATGAAGAAGTTAAATGTGAAGTGCGGTCTGCTGGCGGCGTTGAAATTATCAGCGTAGTTGATGAAGGTGAAGTCGTTAAAAAAGGTGATTTGCTGGTTGAATTGGATACTTCAACCCTTGAAGATCAGAAGCAGGCTCAGCAAATTCTAGTGAACCGTGCTCTTTCGACGAAGACTTCGGCTGATGCTGCTGTGCGTCAAGCAGAAATTACAAAGCAAGAATATTTGGAGGGAACTTTCGTTCAAAATGAAGCGACCATTGAAGCCAACATCTTGATTGCCAAGCAAAATCTGGCTGCCTATCAGGACAAGGCGTCTTTTAGTGAACGGCTTGCAGCGAAAGGTTTTGTAACACAGCAGCAATTAGCATCCGATCGCTTCGCTGTTAAACGTACGGAGTTGGAACTGGCATTAACAGAAACCGAATTGAAAACATTGCGCGAGATCACTCGTGAAAAAATGCTTGTTGGCTATGATGCCGACATTGAAACGCGAAGGGCCGCATTAGAAGCTGAAAATAAAAACTATGACGAAGAGCTGAAAAAACTGGAAGAAATTAACGACATGATCAGCAAATGCACCATCTTCGCACCTCAAGACGGCACTGTTGTGCATGCTAACTACGGAGACGAAAGAGGCCAGCAGTTTACCGTCGAGCCTGGAGCCAGTGTTCGCGAAAGGCAGACGATTATTTATCTTCCGGATCTCGAGAGACTTCAGGTTAAAACCCCAATTGCGGAAGGAAAAATTGCGAGTGTCCGTGAAGGTCTACCTGTAAAGATTCGTGTGGGTGCTTTAGAAGACCGCGTGTTTACCGGCAAAGTCATCTCTATCAATCGGTATGCTGAGCGTCAGCACTGGAGTCAAAAAGTTAAGCGATTTGCCACCTTCATCGAAATTGAAGGGGATTCTGAAGGCGCTCGGGTTGGCCTTTCAGCGGATGTTGAAATTACGGTGAATCAGCAGCCGGATCGATTACAAATCCCCGTGCAGTGCTTACACGAAGACAGTGACCAAAGATATGTTTTGGTCCGGGTGCCATATGATGCCAATAACTTTTTACACAGCGAAGACCTTGGAAAAAAACATGGTGACGAGGAAAGTGCATTCTCGATTGAAGCTCGAATGATTGAATACGAAGCAAGTAATGACAAGATGCTCGTACTTCAAGATGCCAGCCAAATCAAACGTGGGGATCAGGTCGTTCAGAACCCAAGAGAGTATCCTGATTTTTTGAGAAATCTCGTATCAAATCATCGTGCTCGCATTGCCATGGAAAGCTTCTCGCCCGCCGGTGAACAAAACGGAGAACTTACTCAGGACGATGTTGAAAAAATGAATAAACTCCTAGGCTATGAAGGCATTTCTAATTTCAGCTCGGTTGATCAAGATGGAAATGAAACCATTTCAACCACGGAACTAACAGCCTTTATCACCAAAACTCAGGATATCCTGATACCGCTTGAAGATACTGAGGAAATTACTTCTACAGCAGACCAAGCAGCACAGCCGGAACAATCCGAGGAAGAAAAAGACGCCGCTTATGCGAAACAAGCTGAAGAACGAGTAACAGAAACAATGGCTAAATTTGACAAAAATAGTGACGATACTCTCGATGCAGAAGAACTGACTGCTGCCGGTCCAGTTGGTGGCTTCTTGAAGCGAGCGGATAAAAACAACGACGGTAAAGTCACCAAAAAAGAAATGGTCGCTGGAACCGTTGAGATGCTTAAGGCGGCTGCGACCGGCGGTGCTGGTGGCCCACCTAGCGGTGGAAAGCCTGGTGGTCAACCCGCCAAAGGAGGAAGATAGGTGCCTGAAACCGCTCTCTCTGTAAAAGATCTAACCAAAGATTACATTACCAAGTCTGAAACTGTTCATGCACTGCGAGGCGTGTCTTTCGAGGTTCCGGAAGGCGACTATGTGGCGATCATGGGGCCTTCAGGATCCGGTAAGAGTACGCTGCTTAATCTTATTGGCTGTTTAGATAAGCCAACGACGGGTGATCTGTTGCTGGGCAACGACAACATCTTTTACATGAACGACAATCAATTGTCAGATATTCGTGCCAGCCGCATTGGGTTCATCTTCCAAAGCTACAATTTAATTGCCCAACTAAGCGTCGTCGAAAACATCCAAGTCCCTCTCTACTATCAGGGTAAATTAACTCGTCAGACCTATAGAAGGTGTGTTGAATTAGCTGGCCTTGTTGGTCTGGGCGACCGTCTCGATCACCGCCCAACCCAACTTTCCGGGGGTCAACAACAGCGCGTGGCTATTGCGCGTAGTCTTGTCAATGATCCGTATTATATTTTGGCCGACGAATCTACTGGTAACCTCGATACCAAAACGACGGAAGAAATTCTAACGCTTTACGAGCGCCTCAATGACGAAGGTAAAACAATCATCATGGTGACGCATGAAGATGATGTTGCAATGCGAACGAAGCGGGTCATTCGTCTTCGAGACGGTATGATTGTTTCTGACGAAGTCAATCATGACCGTCTTCGATTCACGGATAAAGAGACCGGTGAAATCATTCCGGAAAACAGCTGGGAAATTTTGGAACTCAATAATCAGGGCATTTCTTCGTTGCAGTTGCCGGACCCTGAGCGGCATGGCGAAAGCAATGAGTTTGACGAAGACGAAGAAACCTTGGTTCTGGGAGAATAGCCTTGATGTCCTATCTAAAAGGCTGGCTACTTACAATTCAACTAAGTATTAAATGCCTGCTACTGCATCCCATGCGTTCATTTCTGACCGTATTAGGAATCCAAATCGGTGTTGCAGCTGTCATCTGCTTACTTGCCCTGGGTGAAGGTATCAGTCAGGAAGCACAGAAACAGATCGCGGAATTGGGAGCGCGGAATATTATTGTTCGCTCTATCAAACCCCAAAAAATTGATGGTATTCTTGCGGAATATGGACTCACGCATACCGAATTCGAACTCATCAAAGAAACCATTCCGCAGATTGACAGTGCTGTTCCCATTCGGGAGATCGCTTTTGGCTTTAGTTATGATGCCGTCGACGTTGATGGGCGGATCGTAGGTTCGACGCCAACGTATTACGAGACGACCAATCTGGAAATTGATCGAGGGCGTTTCATTTCTGGCAGTGATGTGGCGAAACATCGCGACTATTGTGTTGTCTCCCATGATGTTGCCAAAAAACTATTTCCCTATCAGGACCCTCTTGGGAAATCGATTCGTTTGAAAGACCGACCTGATCTATTTGAAGTCATCGGGGTGTTAAAGCAACGAGGCACTTCGGCTGGCATTGGCGGCTCTTTAGCGGCTGAGGATTTTACCAAAGATGTCTACATTCCCTTCACAACTTTTAACACTCGAATGGGAAAAGAAATTTTTCGCTCTGTTGGAGGTTCCTTCGGTGGAGAAAAGGTTGAGCTTCATCAAGCCACTTTTAAAGTCTCTCACATTGATGACGTGATGCCCGCTTTTGAGTTAATCAAGGATTCACTGCGTCATCACGACGAAGAGCAAGACATTAGTATTGTGGTGCCGCTGGAATTACTTGAGCAGGCAAAAAATATGCGGATCATGCTAATGGTCGTCATGGCTATGATTGCTGGTGTCTCGCTTTTTGTCGGAGGGATTGGGATTATGAATATCATGCTGGCAACGGTAACAGAACGAACTCGTGAGATCGGGGTTCGTCGTGCTCTGGGTGCAAGACAGTCTGCGATCATCAGACAATTCCTTGTGGAAACCATTACACTATCGGTTGTGGGGGGCTTACTAGGAATTGTGATTGGTTTCATTACCCCCAATCTGATTCTTGGCATTATGCAGGTATGTAGTAATTTGTTCCCGGAACAAATGGCTGCCCTGCCACCCCATATCATGAATGCAAAGCCACAAATTGTGGAGGCCTCCGTTCCCATCTCGTTTGGAGTGGCTGTCTTTGTTGGAACGATCTTTGGTGTTTACCCTGCCCTGCGAGCAGCGAAGATGGACCCGATCGAAGCGTTACGTCACGAGTAAGCTACTGGCTTAACACCGCGACTAATTTCTCCATCTGATCCACCGTATGTGCACTGCTAAGGCTGATACGTAACAGGCTTTCACCTTCTGGTACCGTAGGAGGGCGAATTGCAGGGATGTAAAAGCCTGCATTTAATAGTGCCTGAGATTTGGCAACTGTCGCTTCGGGCGTTCCAATGAGAACCGGTACAATCTGAGTAAATTTTTTTTGTGAAATCAGGCCGGCGGTTACCAAGCGACTCGTAATGTAATCAACATTATCAAAGAGCTGTTTCCTTCGTTGCGATTCTGACTGAAGAAGATCGATCGCCCGAATTCCAGCTAGAGCACATGCAGCTGGCATCGCAGTGGAGTAGATATACGTGCGAGCTTTATTCACCAAAAGATCAATGAGGCTGCGCTGTCCGGAAACAAAACCTCCCATCGAGCCTAAAGCCTTGCTTAACGTTCCAACAGAAATATGAATTCCCTCTTCACAGCCGAGCTCCTGAGCCATCCCGCGACCGGTCGCTCCGTAAACTCCTGTAGCATGTGCTTCATCAACCATCAACATCGCATCATACTGCCGAGCCACCTCCGCTATTAGACTAAGTGGGGCAATATCACCATCCATGCTGAACAGAGCATCCGTAACTATAAGTTTCCGGCGATAATCCGTTGCTTGTTTACATAGCTCGACCAAATGATCTACGTCATTATGCCGATAAATCTCTACTTTCGCTTTGGATAGTCGACAGCCATCAATAATACTGGCATGGTTACGGGCATCGCTAAGAATGATATCACCTTCACCGGCTACGGCTGTGATCGCTCCGACATTAGCGGCATAGCCAGTTGAAAAGGAAAGGGCTGCTTCCGAGCCTTTGAATACTGCTAAGGTCGACTCCAGCTGCTGATGAGCTTCGCCACGACCCGTCACAAGTGGGCTGGCCCCACTGCCCCAGGCCTGGTCAGGAATTGGCCTCTCTCTAAAGCCATTAGCAATTTCCTTGGCCAACCCTAAATAATCATTACTCGCAAAGTTAATATAAGTCTTTCCATCAAGCTGCAACTCCGTCGAATGTGTTGCCCCGATACAAACATTTAACTGTCGCAAAAGCCCGGCATCTGCAAGGGTGGAAAGCTCGTCGTCTATCCAATCTAACTTGTCGTTCACTATAGAACTCCTTGTGACGAAAGCACGACTGCAGTACTTCCTAGAATTGATTGTAGACATTCCCGAACCTTCGATAAATCACCTGCGGATTGGCTAGACCGAACAAAGCAGAATGCTTTAGAATACCTGTTGCGACATAACATGCGGTAATCAATCACCGCTTCGAATACTTTTTTGAGGCCTCCTCAACTATGACTATTGCACTACGCTTTTCTTTAATTTTATCGGTTGCTGGTCTGACAGCTTTAATGGGATGCTCGCCTGACGATGCTGCAAGTACTGTTCCAAACTCAACAGACGCCGTTTCCAATTCCGAGGAAGATGCTGGTGCTCCAAAAGATGCAGCGTTTGTATTAGGAGATCTGATTCCCGAATTCAATCCACCAACAAAAGAGGAACTGGACAATGTCGAGTGGATGGATAAGCCTGTTGTGGATGTTTATGAATTGATGGCCAATCGCAAAGAAAGCGAAGTCGCAATGATGACTGCGGCTGAGGCGCTAGCCGTTAGAAATAAGACGCCCGAAGACAACCACAACATCGTCTCCGCCATGGGAACACTGGCTACTGATGGAGAGATCAACTATTCCGCCGAATGGAATCGACATACATCCGCAGATATTCGTAACACGAATCCGCTGATGATCAGCTCATCAGCAGAATTTGATGTCTCAGGCTTGCTATCAATGGGACTTTTTTCATTTGACTGGAACTTTACTCCTTATGGCAATGCAGGTTCACTCGTCTCATGGCAAACTTCCAGCGACGGACTTATGGATATGGTAGTCATGAGAGATGATCTAACCTGGTCAGACGGTGAAAAAATAACTGCCTACGACGTTGAGTTTTCGTATCAGGTCATTATGAGTTCTGCTGTGCCTATCCCAGCGGTACGTTCAGGAACAGATCAACTGAAATGTGTTAAAGCATATGACGAGCGAACACTTGTTTATTTCCATTTTGAGCCTCTTGCCACAAATGTCTGGAATATCAATTTTCCAATTATTCCAAAACATAAATATGAAAGCACCATAGCAGATGACCCTACGCTTGCATCCAGCCCTGTTCATGTAGAACTAGACGAAAATCCTGTCTCGGGCGGTGCATATACTATTTTGAAGCGAGTACGAGGACAAGAAATCATCTTAAAACGTCGTGATTCTTATTACATGTTTGATGGGCAACAAGTGCGTCAAAAACCTCATTTTGAAACGGTTCGTTTCAAAATCATCGAAAATCCAAACACGGCGCTCCTCTCTATGAAAAAGGGGGAATTAGAAGAGATGATGCTTACACCCGAACAATGGCAATCACAAACCAACGATGATGATTTTTATAAGTTCAACACCAAATCTTATGCCCTGGAATGGGTTTATTATTATTTCGGTTGGAATTTCAGATCTCCTTTCTTTAAAGACAAACGTGTTCGTCAGGCGATGAGCTACGCCTTCAATCATCAGGAATTATTAGAAAAGCATCGTTTTGGCATGGATGAAGCATCCACCGGAATCTTTCATCGAACATCACCATGGGCTCCAGAGGTAGCGCCATCGTCTTACCAACAAGATTTAACCAAGGCGGAGGATCTTCTAGCTGAAGCTGGATGGGAAGACACTGATGGAGATGGAGTGCTGGATAATATTGTTGAGATGGATAGTAATTTCGATGGTGAGTCGGAAGGTTCCCGCAGAGTCCCTTTTGAATTTACTATTCTTACGAGCAATCGTCCCGATCGAATTGCTATTTGTGAACTCCTGCAGGAAAATCTAGACCAAATCGGTATTCGATGTAATGTAAAGCCCGTTGAGTTCACCACTCTCCAGGAAACAATGCTTGGGCATAAATTTCATGCGGTTTTTGCCGGGTGGGGTACCGGTGCTGATCCGGATACGTCTGAAAATCTCTGGACAACAAAGGCGATTGACAATGGGCGCAACTACGGGTGTTATTCGAATCCTGAAATTGATAAGTTATTTGAACAGGGCAAGCGTGAACTTGATTTAGGGGAAAGGCGTAAGATTTACCAGAAAATACATCTTACGCTATGGGAAGATCAGCCTTACACCTGGCTCTACTTCCGCAATGCATACTATGCATTCAATAAATCATTGCGGGGCTATAATTACAGCCCTCGAGGTCCTTATAACTACGGCCCCGGTGCAGACACCATTTTCAAATCCGCAGAAATACAATAATTTTCACGGTTTAAAAGCAATCTAATTCACTAACAAGGCGCTTACGTGGCTGGCTATCTAATACGTCGCATCCTTCTGGGCCTACTGACGCTATTGCTCATCACCATGGCAATTTATGCGCTCATTCGGTACATGCCTGGTAATCCGCTAGCAACTGATGCTGCGATGATGAATCCGGAGAACATGCCAAGCGAAGAAGACATTCAACGCATGCGGGCTGCCTATGGTTTAGACAAATCGATCCCCGAGGCCTACGCACACTGGCTTACTAATATGATAAAGGGAGATTTCGGAAGCAGTTTCGCTGAAAAAAAACCTGTTCTAGATGTTATTGGATCTCGTGTCACCAACACACTTCTGCTAACCGTGCCCTCGCTGATTTTAGCTTACATTCTGGCAATACCAATAGGATTATTTTCAACCGCGCGAAGTGGCAAATCTGATGAGCGGCTCGTTGGTGTGGTTCTATATATGCTTTATGCGATTCCATCTTTTATTGCCGCCTTATTCCTCCAATTATTGTTTGCCGTGAAATTGGAAGGAACAGCCTTTGAACTTCCCCTGATGGGCACCAAGGCCGACGACTATGAAGCTCTAACAAGCTCTGAACAAATTTGGGATCTGCTGGAACACATGATCCTGCCTGTCATTAGTTTCACCTATGTAAGTCTGGCTTATTACAGTCGCTTTATCAAAGCCAATATGGAAGAGGTGATTCGTCAGGACTACATTCGAACCGCAAAAGCAAAAGGACTTGGGCCATTTCGAATCATGATTCATCACGCTTTTCGAAATACCCTCATTCCATTTGTAACGCTTCTCGGCTTATCTCTTCCGGCATTGCTCGGCGGCGCAATTATTTTGGAGCAAATTTTTAACTGGCCTGGGATGGGGCAGCTATATTTCCGCAGTATCCTAACGCGGGACTACCCGGTAATCATGGGATTAACTTTTGCATTATCGGTGCTCACTCTTTTGGGCCAACTACTGGCAGACATCCTTTATGCATTTGTAGACCCGCGGATATCCTATCAATAAAAAGACACCATGAAAGAAACCACCGCAGCCTCTGAAAACAAAAAATCGCCCGGTTTCTGGCGACATGCATGGCTGCGCTTTCGTCGTAAGAAACTATCGATGTGCGCATTAATCGTTGTCTTTTTGCTCAGCCTGGTTGCCATTTTTTCTCCCATGATTGCCGGTACACGACCGATCGTTTGTAAATACAAAGGCAATCTTTATTTTCCTTGTATGGCCTATTTCAATGCAGATTGGGAAAACCCCATTTTTCAAAAGGATCGATTTCGAAAACGTTATCCCAAGAATCTCAAAGAGAAGGATCCTGATAGCTGGGCTGTCTGGCCTCTGATCTTTCAGGATCCCTATCGCCCTGTACGTAACAACGAATGGGAAGACCGCCCCGGGAACCCGTTCAACGGTGGCGAACCTAGCAGTCTTAATATTTTTGGTACCTCCAAAGGAAAAGATGTTTTGGCGATGATGGTTCACGGGACACGAATTGCTCTCTTAGTTGGCTTCGTTTCGACCGGTATTGCCGCGACGATCGGAATCTTCGTAGGGGCCGTCTCAGGATATTTTGGTGGATGGGTGGACATCATTATCAGTCGAATTATTGAACTTGTAATGTGTATCCCGAGTATTGTTCTAATTTTGGCCCTCATGGCGGTTATTGAACAACCAACAATATGGCACATGATGGCAATTCTTGGATTCACCAGTTGGACCGGTATGGCGCGTTTAACACGTGGTGAATTTCTGAAACTCAAAGAATCCGAATTTGTCGCTGCCGCACGTAGTATTGGCGTTGGTCCATTCCGGATCATGTTCCGTCACATATTACCGAATGCGCTAGCACCCGTGATGGTACCAATCGTCTTCGGAATTGCGGCAGCAATCAAGGTAGAGGCTGGCCTAAGCCTATTAGGTTTTGGAGCGCCGCCCCCAAATCCGAGCTGGGGAACTATTCTCAATGCCGGCATGACTAATTACACCGAATGGTGGCAAATCGTATTTCCTGGTGTCGCAATCTTTATCACTATTCTTGCCTACAATCTAATTGGCGAAGGGCTTCAGGAATCCACCGACCCTCGTTTGGCCGACCCTAAAGACTAAAGAATGAACGACGTATTAAAAATTGATAATCTGAAGACGTATTTCAACACCGAAGACGGTGTCGTAAAAGCGGTGGACGATTTGTCGTTATCGATTAAGCCAGGACATACGCTAGGTGTTGTCGGAGAATCGGGATCCGGGAAATCGGTCACCTCGCTGACCATTATGAATCTGCTCGCTGCCTCCGCAGAAGTGTACGACGGCTCGATCTCCTTTCTTGGCAAAGATCTCATCAACATTTCTAACAAAGAAATGCGAAAGTTGCGTGGTAGTGATGTCAGTATGATCTTCCAAGAACCAATGTCGTCTCTTAATCCGGTACATCGCGTTGGAAATCAAGTGGCTGAAGCCATACGGCAACATGAGGAAGTATCCAAAGAGGATGCCATGCAGCGCGTTGTCGAACTATTCGAAGAGGTTGGTATTCCGGATCCGGAAGAACGTATCAGTTACTATCCGCATCAAATGTC
The DNA here is from genome assembly GCA_002698965.1 of Rhodopirellula sp. Classification (GTDB taxonomy): domain Bacteria; phylum Planctomycetota; class Planctomycetia; order Pirellulales; family Pirellulaceae; genus UBA721. The sequence continues at coordinate 12,513 of PAAT01000019.1, forward strand.
TGGTGGCCAAAAACAACGCGTGATGATTGCGATGGCTTTGGCCTGTAATCCCAAGCTGTTGATTGCTGATGAACCGACAACCGCGCTCGACGTTACAATTCAAAAGCAAATTCTCGATTTGATGCGAGAATTGCGTGACAATCGCCAAATGGCGATCCTTTTTATCACTCATGACTTAGGAGTGATTGCGGAAATCGCCGACGAAGTACTGGTGATGTATCGCGGAAAGGTTGTAGAGCAAGGACCTGTTCTCGATATTTACGAAAGCCCCCAACATCCATACACTAAAGGACTTCTTAATTGCCGTCCACGCTTAGACACGACCTACAAGCGGTTACCGACTGTTTCCGACTTTATGGATTCAACAATCCACAAAGATGGTAGCGCAACGATCACTGAAAAAACGGTCGGGCCGGAGCGGATGGATTACTTCGAGAACCACGGCCGAGGACGTTTACTTAGCAAACGGTCGGAATTGCAGGGGTATGGCTACGACGAAGCTCCATCATTTTATGGCCGGGAAGCAACTTGTATCGAAGAATCAGCCAAGCCACTTTTAGCTCTCGACAACTTAAAGGTGCATTTCCCCGTTCGTCGTGGAATTCTTCAACGAACCGTGGGGTACGTCAAAGCTGTCGACGGGATCACGTTTAACGTGTTCAAAGGTCAAACCCTTGGACTCGTTGGCGAATCCGGATGTGGGAAGACAACCGCAGGACGCGCCATTTTACAACTAGTGCGGCCAACAGGTGGTTCCGTTTCATTTAATGGCGAACCAATTACATCCACTAGCATCAAAGAACTGCGGAAGAGTATTCAAATCATCTTCCAGGATCCTTTTGGATCCATGAATCCTCGAATGACAATAGAGGCTATGGTGACCGAGCCTATGCTTATTCAGGGATTTGGTGAATCAAAGAAGAACAGGATCGATAAAGCAGCCGCACTACTAGAGGAAGTCGGCATGCTTCCCGAACACTTAAAACGCTATCCTCACGAATTTTCAGGCGGCCAACGTCAGCGGATTTGTATCGCCCGAGCACTGGCCGTCGAGCCGGAGTTCATTATTTGCGACGAATCCGTTTCCGCACTGGATGTTTCTGTACAGGCACAGGTACTCAACTTATTGAATGACCTTCAGGAAAGCCGTGGGTTGACCTATATCTTCATTAGCCATGACCTGTCCGTCGTCAAATTCATGGCTGATATGATGGCCGTTATGAAAGATGGGCAGATCGTTGAATACGGTCCCTCAGAAGCGATCTACCGTAATCCACGAGAAGAATATACCCGCAGTCTTATCGATGCCACACCGTGCGATGATCTGGACAACATCCGTCGACTCGTCGAACATCGCAAGGCACTGAGGAGTTCCTAATTCCAAAAGTGCTGTTCACCACGCTCGACTCTTTGCCACTGCTGCATTAAACGCTCTGCCAGCGTAATATCCCGAGAAACTCGCGGCTCCCAATAACTCTGCCACTGATCCGGTATTTGAATTAAATGGCCTTCAAGGCTTGAAACAATCGTTGTGATATACCGGCTATTCAAATCATAAATTGTTTCCAAATCTATCATTGGCGGTTGCTGACTCTTGTGAAAAGCTTGTTTCAACGACAAATTAGTAAACTTGCGTGCAGCTCGCTCTTGTCCTGAATCAATCTGATACTCCAAATCCTCAACATGTTGATCGATACGGTCACGACGATACCCAAAGGCCTGGGACCCCGGTAACTGGCCCATATACGCAAGTAATAGATCCGTCCAGCGTTGACACTGGCGATCAAACTCTTTCAGTTTGTGCTGATTGCGAGGCCCTGAGCTTTCTTCCAGCATCTTCTGTTTTAATAAATGATGGTCTGTCTGGATCGCCAGGTACAAATTGCGATTTGATTCTGCCTCGAGTCCAACCGTCATATCTGGGGTGCTCAAATACCAGGAATTAACCATCGTAGTCCAAATCCTGGTTAAAATTTCCGCCATCATCGTACTTCTTGCAATCTCTAATTGCTGTGAGGCATCGGACTCTAGAAACTGCCTGAGATACCAGTTGTATCTCCGACGCTGTGCCATATGATACTGACGTGCGTGTACCGAATGCAGAGACTGCAAAGAATACAACACTTCCTCACTCGAAAAGGCGATCCAGCCGGCTAATCGTACTTGTTCATAGCAAAACACAGGACGTTGTCAGAACCAAGGAAGAGGAAATAGGTGGTGTAACTCGGTAAGCAATTATTCGCGCGCAAAATCCATATGGCGCGATATTTTTACAAGAAAACTCCAACCGCTAAAGAAAGCCGTCATTCCATTAGAGATTCTTTTGACTACTAAACTGCCGGTTCTATTGATCTGCAAACAAGTGTTTGCCACTTTCCATAATAACCGCATCGTTAATATGCATGCCTGGTTCCACACGTCCCCGATCGCTTACGAAATAGAGATCTCCCAACGTTCTTTCTTTTGTTTCCCGAAGAAACTCTACATGCCCATCTTCAAACAAGACATTTTGTCCAATGCCGTCGTGGTTCATACTGCGCCGACTCACGCTATCACCGGTCGGGCGATCAGCCATCAACGCAAAATATGGACGGCCTTGATGACGTACAGGGCGAATCTTGCCGCGATCCTGATGCCCGATGTTATAACCGTAAGTGCCACCCATATGAGCCAGCTTGTCGAGTGTCTCGGGAGTCGCATCGACAACTGTTTGCACAGCAGGTATTCCCTGCTGACGCCACTCGAAAGTCTCTGGTGCGGTCGGACAGAAAAACCGAGTCTCCTCTATATCCGTTTGCTCACGAAGAATTGGAGCCTGAATACCTGAAATGGAGACATTCGACACAGGAGTTGTTGGATACATTCCGTTATTGGTTAGAGAGTAGTTATGCATTCCCCGGTAAAGATGCTGAAGATTGTCCTGACATGCCAGCTTACCTGCAACAAAACGGCTGTTATAAATAGCCGGTGAAACCAACATCGCCATACAAAGGAGCACCACACTTAAGACTAAGAAATCTTTCAGTCGCCAACTCGTACGTTTACCTGCCGTTCTCTCAGCGGAAGCGAGCGGCGAAAACGAACGGAAACTCGCAGGGGCCACCTTGTGCAAATCAATCTGCTCAAAGACATAGCTTTGTGTTGCATCGGCCAGTCCCGCCGGTGGTTCGCAGTAACGATATGATTCCAGAGGCCTCAGAGCCTTACGGATCAAATCCAACTGCTGTTGAAGCTCTTCGTCATCCTCGAGTGCCTGTTCTATTTGAGCGTGCTCTTCGGATTCGAGAGCACCCATCACAAATCCAACTAAATCAAATTCCATCGTGACTACTTCTATACAAGTTAACTATATCTGTATCTTTTTGATTCTAGATGAAGTTTTTGGAATGCCTGAATGATCAGGATCCACTTTCTTTCTGATGAGTGCGTTGCCACACCTCATGTAACTTCATCACTGCTGCGTGGAGCCGGCTCTTCACCGTTCCAACAGGAATCTCCAGCACATCTGCTGCTTCTCGATATTTCATGCCCTGATAATAAATCAAGTTAATGACGCTTCTCATTTGTTCCGACAGCTCGCTAATCGCCTGCTGGACCCATTGTCCACGTTCCAGTTCAGCAACATGATCCAAGGGGTCACCTTCGTTGCCTTCCAGTAGGTTAACTAAGGCTCCGATATCCACTGCATCGTTAGATTTGGTAGCTCGGTCAAGACTAGCCATGCGATGGCGTTTGTTTCTTCTCTGAGCATCAATCGCCTGATTGGTAGCAATCGTGTACAGCCAAGGTCGGAAACGGCGGCCTTCATCAAACTGTTCACATTTCAGGTGAACTTGAAGAAACGTCGACTGAAACGCATCTTCTGCCATTTCAGCATTGCCCATGTATCGCCGTAAATAACTGTAGAGCTCGCGCTCATAACGACGAACCAAATGCGCAAAAAGATCGCGATCACCCTCTTTTTTATAGAGAGCGAGAATCTGCTCGTCAGAGTATTCACTACCCATCATGGGCATCACCGGTGTTTCATGCATGAATCTGTATAGATATACGCATGATAGCGCCGAAGGTTCGAAATGTAAGCAAAAAACTGAGCACAACGTGACCAGAGCTTGCAAATTCAACCTAAACTGCCCGAATTAACGTTATAAACCGGCTTTGAAAACTAGCGATTACGGTTTTTCAGGCAGGCACTTTGTGGTACGACTCAAAGGTATAGTCGTAATCGTTTTTTTCATCCGCCGAGTGACGCTCGGTATTTATAAGCGTCCAGTTATCCCACTGTACCTGCGGAAACCGCGTATCACCATCCACTTTGGTGTGTACCCGAGTCACATGTAACTTGTCGGCAGAAGGCATCGCGAGTTCGTAAATTTGACCGCCGCCAATAATAAACAACTCACTATCTCCAGCAGCAACAGCCTGAGCTTCTTCCAGGGAATTTACGACAAGAGCGCCTTCGACCTGATAATTTTCCTGGCGCGTGATGATTACGGTGGTTCGTCCCGGCAGTAATCGACCTATCGATTCATAGGTTTTCCTTCCCATCACGATATGATGACCCATTGTTAACGCTTTGAAGCGTTTAAGATCGGCTGATATATGCCATGGTAAGTCCATGTCCCGGCCAATCACATTGTTTTCGGCCATCGCCACAATGATCGAAACACACATAGTTACACTGCCACCGGCGCTTTGATATGAGGATGCGGATCGTAGTCAACTAATTCAAAGTCGTCAAAAGCGAATTCAAACAGGTTGTCAACTTCAGGATTGATAATCATCCGAGGCAACTTCCTTGGGTCTCGAGATAGTTGCAACATTGTCTGTTCAAGATGGTTACTGTAAAGATGGGCGTCACCCAATGTGTGGACAAACTCGCCCGGCTTTAATCCGCAAACCTGTGCCATCATCATGCAAAGCAGAGAATAAGAAGCAATATTGAATGGCACCCCAAGAAAAACATCCGCACTGCGTTGGTACAGCTGACAGGATAATTTGCCTTCGGCTACATAGAACTGAAATAAGAGGTGGCAGGGAGGCAACGCCATCCTATCGATGTCGCCGACATTCCAGGCACTGACGATCAGCCGACGTGAGTCTGGATTGGCTTTAATCTGCTCAATCACCTGGGTGATCTGATCGATAATACGTCCATCAGCAGATTCCCACTTTCGCCATTGATGTCCATAGACCGGTCCAAGATTGCCCAGATCGTCTGCCCATTCATCCCAAATGGTGACTTTGTTTTCATGCAAGTACTTGATATTCGTATCGCCGGTTAGAAACCACAACAGCTCATGAATAATAGAACGAAGATGCAGTTTCTTGGTGGTTAGCAAAGGAAAAGTCGTCGACAAATCAAACCGCATTTGATGTCCAAAAACGCTCTTCGTTCCTGTGCCGGTGCGGTCTGTTTTTTCCGCTCCCTCATCCAGAATACGACGCATTAAATCTAGATACTGCTGCATCGTCGGTAGTCCATCCTATGAGCTGGCAAATCCCTTTAATCTCAACCATCATGAAATGCGCTGCAAGCCATGATTTTCATGACGTGTAGTGTACCACGAAACGCTCAGTTTTTTACCCACTTGAAGTTACTAGTTCCAGCACTTTTAGTTATCTTGCATCCGATCCGTCCAGGTCCAGTGTCTGTCACTTGTTGCCTGAACCATATCATCCCGAAAACCCAGGCTCGTTACCATCTCTCGAATCTCTTCGAGACTCAATGCTGCCCTTAACGAATCATCGAACATCTGTTGCTGATGCGGATTCTCTGCCCCTGCATACATTTCAACCAATCTGGAGACCTCTTCGTCTGATTCGGGCCTCATTAAATCCCGAAAGAATAGCAACCCTCCCGGACGGACTACACGAATAGATTCCTGTAACACTGATCGCGGGGCTGGGATGTGATGAATAATGCTGTTCGAAATGACGCAATCAAACATGTCCTGTTCGAAATCCATATCCTTTGCATCAATTTGCTGCAAATAGATCCGCTGCGTGAATCCGTCGACTTCAATGTTGAAACGAGCAAGGTCGAGCATATGGGCTGCCATATCGATTGCAATGACTCGGCATTTTTTGTTTTGACGGCAAAGTTCGACGGGGATTTGCGCCGTGCCTGTTCCGACATCTAATACATCGATTCCAATTTCACCCGATGCGAGTAAGTCCTGGACAAAAAGGGCATTCACCTCCTGGTGGGCCATGCTGTCATAGTCACGTGCCTCTTCGTAGGTGTCCATCACTTCAGGCTCAAGCACTCGTTCCAAAGCCATTTTCTCAACTGTCCTTATGCTAAAACTGTTTTCGATTGTTCGCCTGCGATCTCTTTCACATACCGCGGTACGGCATAACCGGGCAAACGCTTCCTAATTGCAGCAATCAATTCTCTTCCTCGGTCAGGCGAAACATAAAAGTGTGCCGCACCTGCCACCTCATCAAGTTGATGCAAATAGTAGGGAGTAATCTGTGCATCGATCAATCGTTTGCACAATCCATACAACGCATCTTCGCTGTCATTAACTCTTCGCAAAAGCACCGCTTGATTTAGCACTGGAATGCCAATCTGCTGCAATTTAGCGAGACTCGTAAGAACTTCCCCGTCCAGTTCATTAGCATGATTCGAATGAATCACAAACCAAACTTTCAGTCGGGTGGACTTCAAATAAAGAAGGAGCGTTGGCGTAATTCGCGAAGCAATGATCACCGGAGTCCGCGTATGAAACCGGACATGCTTTACATGCGATATATCTGCCAGTGCACTGAGCAACTGCCCAATACTCTGGTCGGACATTACTAAAGGGTCTCCACCACTTAGAATTACTTCCTCGATGTTCGTGTCCTGCGCAATGGCCTCCAACGAGTGCCGCCATTGCTCGAGCCCTGACGGGCTGTCCGAATAGGGATAGTGCCGACGAAAACAATAACGGCAATGGACTGCGCACGCCCCGGATGTGATCATCAACGCTCGAGAAGAATATTTTCTTAGAACGCCGGCGGCAAGAACAGCTGTCGCCTCTCCATTTGGGTCTTTTTCATAGCCGTCTATTGGTAAGGACTCCTGGGCCTGAGCGATAACCTGGAGCAACAACGGGTCGGCCGGATCACCTGGGTTCATCCGCGCTGCAAACGAACGTGGCACAAAGACCGGAAAGTCGTTCTCCTCCACGTCGATGGCGGCAGGCGGAATCTTTAAAAACTCACATAATCCACCGGAAGAGCGAATCGCCTGCTTCATTTCCTGCTGCCATGAAATCTCCTCTCGCGACGCTACGGTAGCCGCCGGTTTGGTCTGTGATAAGTGAGACGTCATGGTTATAGTAAACACTTGATAGAGTTGGATTGAATCACTCGATTGTACCAGCCCAAAAGTAAATCAACTGACAATCAACAAGGAAAAAGTGAGCCGTGGCAAGCTATAAAACCAACGATTTTCGCAAAGGTCTTCGTGTCGAAATCGACAATGAGCCTTATCTAATGATCGAGATGAATTTCGTGAAGCCCGGAAAAGGAAACGCTCTTTACAAATGTAAATTGCGAAACCTAATTCGTGGCACAGTCCTGGATCGCACTTACAAAGGTGGCGACTCACTGGAAGCGGCTGATGTCGAAGAAATAGATTGCCAGTTTCTGTACCGTCAGACCGACACGTTCTACTTCATGAACAGTACTGATTTCGATCAATATGAACTGTCTGAAGATCAGGTCGGTGACTACTGGAAATACCTCAAAGAAGGCATGAAGTGTCATGCTGTTCTTTGGAATGGAAACCCCATCACCATCACTCCTCCAAATCATGTCCAGCTAACCGTTGAATTCTGTGAGCCCGGCGCGAAGGGGGATACTGCAACGAATGTGACAAAACCGGTTAAAGTTGAAACCGGGGCTGAAATCATTTGCCCTGCGTTTATTGAAATGGGCAATATTATCAAAGTAGATACTCGTACCGGTGACTATGTGGAACGCGCAAGCGTCAAATAGTCTGTCGACGAGGCCTGAACTATGGCCTACCTAATCATCACCAATGGACTCGATCAGGGACAGCTATTTGAGCTGTCTGCAGGCCCGAATGTTGTTGGACGTGATGGAGAGGCGGCTATTCAAATCGCCCTGAGCGCTGTTAGCAGACAACATGCCTGCCTGAATGTCCTCGCTGAGACTGTTACGATTCAGGATCTTGATAGTGCCAATGGTACATTTGTCAACAATACCCCCTTGAAACAAGAGGTCACGTTAGCCGATGGTGACCTGATCAAAATCGCCGATCTGGAGTTGAAGTTTTACGCTCGCTTCTCAGCGGTCGATAGTCATTCTGGCACGATGGAGCTGAACAACTTTCGTTCGACAGCCAGCATTGAAACACTTAAGGCTCGCAGTATCCTTCTGAGACAGTTGCGAGAACTCTTTTATGATGCCGGGTTTGATGAAGTGGAAACGCCGACGCTTTCGGCGGACACCGTCGTTGATCGCTTTCTACATCCTCTCAAGGTTGAAATCTGTGGCAAGCCGTATTGGCTGCAAACATCGCCGGAATTTGGAATGAAGCGGTTGCTGGCTTCCGGTATGAATTCCATCTTTCAGGTTGGTCGGGCCTTTCGTGATGAAGAACAAGGGATGTTACATAATCTAGAGTTCACCATGGTCGAATGGTATCGTGTGGGAGATACCACCGAGGAAGCGATACAGTTTCTGGGTAAACTGGCCACAACACTGTTGCCTTACAACGACTATGAAACGATCACCTATCGCGAAGCATTCCAGAATTTTCTGAGTGTTGATCCGTTGGAGATGGGAGAGCAAGAACTCATGAATGCGATCGCATCTCTTGAGTTTGAAATTCCTCAGAATTGGCGGGCGATGGGCAAAGACGACTGGCTCGATCTTCTGTTGACTGAGTTCATTCAACCTCGTCTTGGCATTGGGAAGCCCTGTATTCTTTCTGAGTATCCTTCCAGTCAGGCCGCTCTCGCTCGAATACACCCTGATAATCCGCTGGTAGCAGAACGGTTTGAATTGTTTGTGGACGGCATTGAATTAGCAAACGGATATCACGAGTTATTAGATCCTGATGAATTACATCAGCGCAATTTGAAGACCAATGCCCTTCGTCAACTGGATGATCGGCCTGCCCTTCCCGTTGATAGTTATTTAGCTGAAGCGATGCGATATGGTTTGCCCGACTGCTGTGGAGTTGCTCTGGGCTTTGACCGTCTGGCGATGCTCGCGCTCGGGAAAGACTCTATCTCTGAAGTCCTCCCATTCCCCTTCCCAAGAGCATAAAGTAAGCGTCCCTGATGCTGTCTGCCTGCTACCTTTTACAGCTCGATGATTCGGTTTAGCTTTGGCTTTTCATACTCAGCCCCATCCGTGTAGATCGTAACATTGGAAGCCGGTTGGCAAACACCCGGGCTATGCGTATGGCCACACAGAACTGTCAACTTGGAGGAATACTGAGAGGCGATTGCCAGGATAGCATCACCGACAGCTTGACAGGTGAAATGCGGAGCCCACTCATCGTCTGCTATATTCCCGTCATACCAACAGGCCTCTCGCAGGGGCGGTAGATGCGTAACAAGATAGGTTTCCTCATACGTTTCCATCGCCTCGGGTAAAACATCGTATAAATGGCGCGCAGCCAAATCGCCTTGTTGTTTCATATGTTCCCATCGGTCAAGTTTGTCATAGCCTGATAACTCTTCAATATGCCGATAGTCATGCATCATAACCATGCTCGTTTCAAAGTTTCCAATACGGCCATCTGCCCAGCCGTCATGCCCAACCAGGCCGATACTGGAAGTTACTTGCTGAACGCGGCTATGGCTAAGATAGACCATATTCTGAAATCGCGCACAAAGCTGGTCCGCCAATGCACGAACATCCTGAATACTTCCAAAGTAGAAGTCGTGGTTTCCCAGGACAAAAGCTACTGGCGTTTCTACTTGCAAAATTAATTCGCAGAGCAGGCTTTCAATATTATCCGCTTCGCCAATATCACCGCCTAACCAAAGTTGGTCGAGGCCAGCCGAACGAACGTCATGATAGAAATTCTGGCGTGTCGTATCATTACAAACACTAAGATGAATATCTGTTGCCCAACCAATTTTTGTCATCGCTGAACCGACGGGTTATTTAATACTCATTTGTCGACGGGTCTCTGCAAGAATCTGGCCCTCAAATTCTTCACTCCATAACGCCGGGAAGCCGTAGTAGGTATTCGAACCGCCGCCTTCATAACCACCCTCTCGTAAAACGCGGGTGGACGGTATATAAGCCATCACATCATTCGCGTAGCCTGCCACCCATACATTGGGATTCTTAACTCCGGCCTGAAGCTGCTTGAGCTTTACCGCATAATCAACAACCACTTCTCCACCCAAAAAAACCATGCGAATCTCTCCCAAATGCCAGGTCTGAATCGGGTAAGGATAAGAAGTCGGTAGTGTGCCTTTATCATTGAACTGCTTCAGCAAGTACTGAGCATAAGGCTTTTCATATTGATTACCGGTTGCCAACAATTCCTTGAGCTTCTCTTGAGTCATTGGCGCCTGAGTCTTCCCTTCGATCTCTTTGTAGTAAGCGACCAATTGGCTTTCGACAGGAACCATGCTTCCTCGCAAAACACTGTCTACACTTTGCGCTACCCGCTGTCCGTAATGCTTCGCCAATTCAACCGTTCGCCGGGGCAAGGGGTTTTGATCTGCTCCGCAACCAGCCCAAAACATAGCGTCCACGTCAGGATACATTGTTTCCAACGCTAATTGCGCAAATCCCGGGTAATCTCCAGACCATTTAGTGAACGACAGGACGGTGGAATGGCAGGCATATCCAAATACAACTGTTTTTAGTTCGTAATCTGCATTCCGGACGGCAAGAACCGGAACATCGTGATCGTAAGGCCCGTTAAGCATTCCCTCAAGACGTTTCTGGGGAACCTGTGACTCGGTATTGGTACGTCGATTGACAGCAACCGTACAAAGACCATTACCTGAAGTCATATAAACTGGCTCCAAATCCTGATAAGCCTGGCCTACCACATCCACTAACATCTGTCGCAATTTTAAAGTGTACTGGACAATTCGATTCTGCTGCACTTCATCGGCCCGCAGATAATGTAGCGGCACAAGATTATCCGACAGTGCGGGCCCCGTATGTGTATGTGACGTTGCGATCGCAAACTGTGCCCGTTCCAGACCATGATTCTTCTTTAGCTGCCCTGCTATCCATTTCGTTGACTCCGCGCCAATACCAATCAAATCTGCCGTGATCAGGACAGCATCTTTTCCTTTGGCGTCTCGCAATACAAGTGCCTTCGCCCAGATATCAGTCAGCTTGCCATCTGCTGGAACAGTACGACCACCATAGCCGGACATCCACATAAACTGTTCCGGCGTAAGTTTAATTCTCGCAGATCCCGCCTGCCAGCTTGGTGCCGCCATCAATGACGATGTTAGAAACAACGCACAAATCAGTAACGCTAAACGTCGATAGCTCATCGAATCAAGCTCCTATAATCGTCCACTTTGCAGTTGTTCTTTTGTATACAAGGTATCCCGCCATTTTATCCCACCGCGAATATAAAAGATAATTCCTGCCCTCGTAATTGTGAAAATGAATATTGCCACAATAAAGGGAACGCAAACTGCAATGAAAGGAGTGATCTGCATACGTATCGCCATCCATCCAGAGGAAACCATCAACACGACACAAATCCACGCAAACAAAACCTGAAGTTGTCCCTCGCAAAAGAAAATCGCAACAAAGGGCCAGAAAAACGCGAATCCCATCCCAAGAATCATCGCCACCCAGAGAATTGGATTGTAGTTAACGCCCGCATAGGTGTTCTTATCCAACCCAACAATCATTTCTCTGATGGAGCCATACCAGGGAACGCTAAGATCGTCCCTCGCTATTAACACCTGTTGCCGAAACCCACCTTGCTTCATCAGTTTGCCAAGCCATAAATCATCCACGACTTCCATGCGGATACGAGCGAAGCCACCGACTTCCCGAAAGGCCTGATTACGGACAAGGTTAAATGCCCCTATCCCCAGGAACGCTTTACTCTTGGGATTGGAAACCCGCCAGGCCCGATAGTAGAGAACAAAAGTCTTGAAAAAGAATACCACGAAAGCATTCAGCAACAAGCCAGGCATTGGAACCTTGGGGAACATCGTCAAATGATCTACGCCGTGATGTTCTGTGTAACCAATGGCTCGCTTAACACATTCAACGTCAAAGGAAACATCCGCATCTGTAAAAAGAAGATAATCCGTATCTGTTGCAACAGCGGCCTGATGCAAAGCATTGTTCTTACCCAACCAGCCATCCGGCAGCTCTTGGACATGAACAACTTTTAATCGCTCATCTTTCGCAGCAAGACGATCAAGAATATTCCCCGTCTGATCCGTCGACCGATCATTAACGGCGATATATTTTAGATTCGGATACTCAACCTTGAGCATGCTACAAACAGCTTGTTCGATCTCTCGCTGTTCATCTTTTGCTGCAAAAATAATTGCTACGCTTGGCCACTGCCGAGGTTCGTCATAATCTGATTGTCGTAAATAGGGAATTCGAAAGAAGGCGTAGTGCCCTAAGATTTCCCAAAGCAGTATCGCAAAAAAATGAAACCAGGTTACCCAGAAAAGGATCTCCTTCCAATCTTCCATCGTTGCCACCTTGCATTCTCGCTAAACGAGCTGACTTTCAATCTTTTTGAGATGGGTGATACTCTCACTCGCTAGTGCTTCAATTCCTGGCTCGTAATCAAACACTTCAACACTTACCCAGCCATCATAGCCAGTATCTTTTAAGGCCTGCATGATAGGTAAAAAGTCTACTTCTCCCATGCCAGGTCCCCGTAGGTTTTCATCATTAGCATGAAAATGGGCTGTGATTCCCGCATGCTTACGGATAATGTCGTCAACAGGCTCACCCATTGAACACATCGCTTTGACATCCAAATGAAGCTGTACGTTCGTATGATTAACACGACTACAAAGATCGGCCCCCTGATCTGCCGTTAACAGGAAGTCTCCTTCTAGCGGCGACAACGGCTCGACTGCCAGAATCACTCCCCGCTCTTCAAAGACAGGGGCCGCCTGTTTCAGGACATCGGCTGCATAATCAAGTGCCTGATCATGGTCTATTCCCGGTAGTAAATTTCGTTGTTGCGGAGAACCCAACACCATGACGCTGCCGCCCATATCACTACAGAGCCGAGCTAATTCAGCAATGTAGTCGGCCGTCCGTTTTCGTACGTCTGCATCTGCAGTTGTTAGATAATAACCTTCGGTCTTGGCGAGTAACCAATGCAGTCCAATGATTTGCAGGCCGTTCTCCTCTGCTAAATGTCGTACTTCAAGTCGTCGTTCTGCACTGATTTGATAGGCATCGTCATGAATAGTAAAAGGTGCAAATTCAAGGGCCTCATAGCCAAGCTCTTTTGCATATTTAAAGGCCTTTTCAAAAGGCCAATCCTGAAACGTCTCGTTACAAATCGCGTATTTCATCCATCCATTCCTGGTAAAGATTGTTGTCCGGAGTCTTGTTGCTGAGACGCCTGGCGGCGTCCATTTTCTGTGGCGGGTGCGCTTACCTGCGGTTCCGGAGAACCTGCAAGATCATCACCGACGGCAATTCCATCCAGACGAGTGTTGATCGCAAGGACGTAATCGTCTGATAGTTCAAATCCCAGATACCGACGATCAAGTTTTTTAGCCACAGCCAGAGTCGTCCCGCTACCACCAAAAGGATCTACAACCACCTCCCCGATATTACTGGACACCCGAATAATCCGCGCCAGTAATTGTTCCGGCATTTGGCAGCCATGAAATCCCTGACGTTCCTTAAACGTTCCGGCAACCCGTGGGAAATACCATGTATCGTCGTCGGCACTAAATCCCGCAGGCAGATCCTGAGGCCTTAGTACCCAAGTGTCGTCAGGGAGCCTACCTTTGGCATTCGCTCGCTTATCGCCATAAACCAATTGACGGGCCGACGGCACCCGAGCGTCATCAGCGTTAAAGGTAAATTGTTTTGGATCTTTCACCATGTGAAACAAGTGAGCATGCGAGCGATTAAACTTTTTGGTGCAGTTAACACCAAAGGTGTAGTACCAAATCACCCAGCTTCGACAAGTGAATCCCAATTCACGCTGCATGAGGACTTTCAGCTCCGCAGCATATTCATCACCAATCGCTAACCAAAATGAACCATCCTCTTTTAAAACCCGCTTAACTTCTGCCATCCATTGCCGAGTCCAATTCAAGTACTCGTCGTTGTCCAGATCGTCCTGATAAACATCGTAATCATAGCCTATGTTGAACGGCGGATCTGCAAATACCAAATCAATGCAGCCATCCTCAAGGCGTTTCAGACCTTCGATGCAGTCACCTTGATTAATCTGATCCCAATCACTCAATGTTTTATCGCTCACAAATATAATAACTCAATGCCTGCAAAACGTTTTCGCGCACGTTGAAGTTGCATTGTACTACATTCATAAGCCGACTAAAGGACAGACAGCACCGTCCTGTATATCTAAAGAGAGCCCCGCGGAAAACGAATGCCGCCAATCTATCTACTAACTGCTAGCTCGCAATTCTGCCAGATGCTGAGCAGTGCCGACCAATCGATCCCAGTTTTCATAAACGTATTCTGTTGGCCCGCCAATTTGAGCCACCACCTGAGCTACATTTTCCGTGGGTACCATTTCAATCGCATCCCAGGGACAAACAACTAATTCGTAAGGATTGGATTTCTGAGTCGGGATATGTACACAGACTTCACAGCCTACGCAACGTTCCAGATCAATTTCACACCAGCTTTGATTGCCTTTGGTGCCAAGTCCAATCTGATTCAAATCAATACAATCTACCGGACAGACTTCGCGACATGACTCGCAACCTGTACAGTTATCGGCATTGATCACCGCCAGTGTCTTCGGTACTTTTTTGCGAGGAGCTTTCTTCTTGCTCATCGGCATGAATCCTCTGTATTATGTTTGTTTGCAAAGCAGCATCCAAACAACTGCTCTTGAACACTTTAATTATAGATACTCATCGGCCGGCGGCAAACACCGCCAATAGCGTTTCTGGGGTGCTTCACCGAGATATATCCATCATTCACTGCTGAAAACAATCGCTCTATGGTGCTACTAGGTGTCGAGCAGACGTTCGCCTTGCATAAGATCTTCATACGACTGACGTGCGCGAATCAACTGAGCTTCACCATTTATAATCATGACCTCAGCAGCCAATGGCTTTGAATTATAATTCGAGCCCATCACACTACCGTAAGCACCGGCACATTCAAGCACGAGATATTCACCTACATTAGCCTGTGGTAAACTGCGTTTGCTAACAAATCCGCCTTCTTCCTGAGTAAAGATGTCACCGGATTCACAAAGAGGTCCACCAACAACAACGTCAACATCTTCGCGTGGAGAATCATCTGACGGGACAACAGAGATCGGGTGGTACGAGCCATACATAATTGGCCGGGCAAGGTTATTAAAGCCAGCATCGACCAAATAAAATATATTCTCGCCCATCATCTTGATCGCCCGAATTTCCGTCAGCAAACTGCCACTCTCTGCTGCCAAATACCGACCCGGTTCAATCTCCAATTTGACTGAATGCCCAAGTTCGACTTCCACCTTTTTTCGAGACTCGTCCCATAACGCAAAATATTTTTCCAGATCAACATAGGCCTGCTTTGCATTGTAAGGAACGGGAAGACCACCGCCAGCACTGATGGTCGTAATCGTGTTGCCAACCTCGCAAACCGCCTTTTCCATCGCGCCGCAAACCTGAGCCAAATGTTCGAGATCCGTTCCCGAGCCAATGTGCATATGAAGCCCTGTAATTGCAATGTCATATTGAGCCGCTCGCTGCTTACAATCTTCTATCTGCTGATGCCAGATCCCATGCTTTGATTGTTGACCACCTGTATTTGTCTTCTGGCTATGACCATGCCCAAATCCAGGATTTAATCGTAAAGTAATCTCAGTTCCTGGTTTTCGAATTCCCACTTGATCAATCATATCCGGCGAGCCGCAGTTAACGTGAATATCATGCTCCACCACCAGATCCAACGCATCTTTATCGAAAATATCCGCGGTATAAACAATCTCGTGGATGCCCTTGGAATTTATGCCTCCCTGATAACCTGCTCGCAACGCACGATGAATTTCACCGGCGCTGACTGCATCAACCACGACATCATTGCGTCGGACAAGATCCAAAATGGCTATATTAGAGCAGGCTTTCTGGGCATATCGCACTAAGTCAAACGACTTCAAATCTTCAATGCGTTCGACAATGATGGAGGCATCATAGACAAAAGTGGGTGTACTAAACTGCTGAGCAATGGCAGCGATGGAGACGCCAGCAATTTCCTGACGTGATGTTGGGAACGCACCTACGGTCGGCATTTGAGAACCTTCATAAACGAATAGACAAATGAATGGGTAGAACGAAAAACAGCGGCGCCCAAACTTATGCCAGACACCGCTGTGAATTCAGTTTAGATTGCAAGTCCTAGAAAGGGCTCTCATCAAGTTGAGGCTGGAGGGCTTGCGCTCCTATAGAAATCGCCTTCAATACTCCAGACTCTAATTCCATACGGAACTTAGCTCCGTTTTCGATAGGTATTATCATCATTCGGGCTTTATCTTTGCTGCCAGCCGCAGAAGCAGCTTGCTGAAGCGTTGGATCCTGTGCCTGTTCAGCCGCAAAAGTCAGAATCTTGGAAGCAGACATTTCCATTTTCATTACGTCTGCCTCTACCCCTTTGTTAGCTGCTGATACGTCTATCGCTGACTTGATCTTTTCCAAATTTCCTTTGCCAAGACCAAAGTAGATATAATCTTCACTCATTCCAACGGAGATATCGACGGCTTCGCCAAAGATTGCCTGAGTTTGAGGATCAAACGGAGGAATGGGGATGCTCATGGTGTGGAATGTAGCGCCCGCATGCTTTAATGCATCTAATTGAACTGGGGGGAATTCTGGGTCCTGCTCTTTAGCTACTGTAACAAGCTCTCGGAAAACGGCCTCTAGTGAATCAGCCTGAGCTGCACGAACCGCACCAATGGCACCCATGCCATCGTCCATGGTCATACTGGCAGACATATCAAATTCACCTGCGGCCATCGTTCCATTGACTACATCGACGAGCGTTGCAACCGACTTGATGGCTATAGCACGTAATTCTTCCGTTGGAATATTGGGATCATTTTCCAACTGATTCAAAGCCTGATCACGTACCATATCAATCTGAGCTGCCGCCTGAGCTCCCTGAATGGGATCAATTTTACCAGCCATCGACATGGTGACCGCTGCATTGTCACCTGCAAATGCGGAAAGGTTTGTCGTGACATCACTATAGTCCATCGATCGAGCAGATTCCGAACCTTCTTTGAAGTCAAATCCAAAATCAAAGTAAACGGACTCTCTGGTCTGATCAATATTAAGACCTACTGTCAATGATTTCATATCATTCAATGCTTTTTGCATTTCTTCCATGGACTGCATTGCCTGAGCTCTTCTGGCCTCAAAAGCCTGCTCGGTCTCGCCCGGTAAAGGCTGAGCCGTAGACGCTTGAAGACCTGCCTGAACCTGGCTCATCGCAAGTTGCATGAAAACCGGAGGAACAGCGTCGACATTACCTTTTATGGCGACATCGTACTCTTTTTCCAAACCACCAAGAAGCGGCACTGGATCTGCCGGAACATTTGCCAGCGTTTCTTTATTATTTGAAACGAAAGCCCAGCCCTGACCTTCTTTGATATAAACCGGCGTTGCACCAGTTTGTAATTCGAGCAGGCCGCCATCCGTTGGCTGAGCAGTCATACCAAACAGTGCGAGCATTCCTACGAGCTGTTGAAGGTTATTGGTTGGAATAAAGCCCAGAACTTTTGCTCCCAACACACCGTCCGACTGAACCACAATTCCAATCGGCTTTGTCGTATCAAACATTTGGGCGAATTGAGCGCCTTGAGCTTCAATCATGGCTGATGTGCCCGGAGGGCCTACCATATCCGCCACCCATCCAATATCTTTGGAAAGGTCGTTGTAATTGTTGATCGCAATCACCGCCATTGGCTTGGCTGATTGAACCTGAGCAAGTGCTGGTGTTACACCGACACTTAATACCAACAACACTGTTAGCCATTGCTGCTTGATTAGTTTCAACATCAGGGATTCTCCTGCAGTCATGAAAAGTCTATATGGGGACGCTGTCACAGTGCAGCGCAAATCTTATTTTATTATTTTAGCACCTCAGTGCCGTACTAAAGTCAGCGTCCTTGCCGAAAAGTTCACTTTTGAACCAAAGATCCAAAACGGATGGTTTTTCACCAATCGAATCGACCGACACTCGTATAACACTGCCAATCCGCAAAAGTGTCGATTCTATTAGCTTAATTTTGACTGAACTTAAAAAACACCAGCACTTACCGTTCACGGTAAGTGATGCGACCTTTCGTAAGGTCATAAGGGGACAGCTCTACGCGAACTTTATCACCCGGTACAATACGAATAAAGTGCTTACGCATACGGCCAGCAACATGTGCCAAAACCTCCGCACCATTCTCCAATTGTACGCGAAAACGAGTGTTCGCAAGTGCCTGAGTTACTGTGCCCTCAACTTCAAGTGCTTCTTCTTTTTTGTTCATTCAGACTCCCAAAAATTAAGGTCAGATTGATAAGTAGTTCTTATTTACTGAGTTTAGAGCACAGGTGAATCCACCACCAGTGTGGAATTCTGAAAAACCAACTATTCTGATGCCTCATCCAGCGCTTTTTCTAAATTACCAAGCACATTTTCTGTTGGATCAACACCTACAGATAAACGAATCGTTCCCTCGGTGATACCTAATTCCACTCGCTGCTGCTCGGAGAGCCCTCGGTGACTAGTCGAAGTGGGATGGCTCAGGGTCGTGGAAACATCTCCAAGTGACGGGCAAAAAGGAATCTCACCGCTAGCAATGACCTTGTCGGCAGCGGCCCGGCCACCCGGCAGTCGAAAAGTCACCATATGACCAAATCCATTGATAAACTGCTCGCTGGCTAAAGCATGGTCAGGATGGCTCTCCAGTCCCGGATATTGCACCGATTCAACATCTTCCCGTTCTGCCAGCAATTCGGCTGCCGCCTGAGCCGTTGTACACGCCTGCTGCATTCGCAAAGTCAATGTGGAAATACCGCGACAGGCTAACCAACATTCCAGCGGGCTGCTGGCAAAGCCCCAGGCTGCATTCACCATAGCAACCCGGGCCCAGTGCTCTTCCCGTCCAGCCAACATACCAAGCATCACATCTCCATGCCCATTGATAAACTTACTAACGCTTTCCATCACCAAATCAGCACCCAGTGTAAGCGGTTTACAAATAGCTGGCGTGGCAAAAGTATTGTCAACCAGCAACAACGCATCGGCAGCGTGCGCGATCTGTGCTAAACCTCTGATATCGACTATTCGCAACAGTGGATTCGCAATCGTTTCGACGACAATCATCCTCGTTTCAGAAGTGACTGCATTGCGTACTGATTCTAAATCATAGGGATCAATCAAAGAGCATTTGATTCCCAGCCTTTGCAATTCAGAGGTTAAAAGCAATGTTGTGCGACCGTAGAGTTGATTGCTTACCAGGAGGTGATCTCCAGATTGAAGCTGAGAAAACACTGCCAATGAAATCGCGGCCATGCCGGATGATGTGATTGCTACACGCTCTGCCTGATGTAAGAGTTGGCAGGCTTCTGCAAACAAGTCGGCATTGGGATGGCGGTCTCGTTGGTATACATATCCATCCAACTCGCCAGCCAGCAGGCGATCCGCCTGTTCCGTAGATTCACACTGCCAAACAGATGCCAGATAAAGCGGCATATTATGGGGCACCGTGGCATTTAAACGCTGCTGCAGGTTAGTGCCCGGGAGGTTGCTGGATGTTTCTTGTTTTTTTGATCCGGCCATTTCCATTCCTAACAGGTTTCTTCTAAACAGGCCAATTACTGTCTTCATTCACTATAATTCCCACTTCGGGCAAGCGGATGTCAAGCCTTTTGATATCTTATGAAAACGTTTGGCATTTTTTGCTGAGTGAGCTTATTCCGCTGGTTTGCGGGCGTTGGGCTTATGGGGACCAGACCAAATGGCGACCCCCGCTGCTGAGACAACCACCAGCCCCGTAAAGATGGATAAGAAAATGAAAAAACTGTTGTCAACTAACTTTTGTTCTTCAATTTGCAAGTCCAAGTAGCTCAAACTGCGATAGACCATGAACAAGCTAGAAACCGTAAATAGCATCGGCAATAACGGGTAGAAAGGGGTTCGATAACTTTCCTCATCTCCCAAACCTTTGTGGCGTGCTCGAAACACACAAATGCCCACCAAGGTGAGAAACGTCCACATAAACGGTGACACAAACAACACCAATAATTCAAAGCCATCTTCCTGCAAACCAAACCCAACCACCATCATCAATATGACTATGGTCTGCAACAGCAACGACCGAGCGGGTACATGGAGACGATGATTCCATTGGCCTAGCCAATGGAATGCAGAAACCTGTCGCCCCAGAGCATGATAGATTCGAGCGCTGGTAAATAACATTGCATTCACAGCCCCTAAGGCGGAAATACAAATCAAAACTGCCATTAGCTTTTCTGCATGTTCACCCGCCGTCAGAGACAACATATCCGTTGCCGGTGTTTTTGAACTCGCTAGTCCCTGCTGGCCAAGCGTCATTACCATGGCGATATTGATCAAAATATAAATTACAACCACGATGAAAATGCCGACTAACAATCCACGAAGGATATTCTTCTCCGGTTCTTTTACTTCGGATGCCACAAACGAAACATCGTTCCAGCCACCGTAAGTAAACATTACTAGCACCATGGCAAGCAAAAACCCGCCCGCCGATTGACTGGCCTGTTCTTCGACAACCGGTTGAGAAGCTGACACTTCTGCACCCAGAAAGACTGCCGTAAAAGAAACGATGATCAGCAGCAACAAGGCAATCACTTTAACACCGGTCAGTACATTCTGAGTCCGCTTACCCGTTTTCAGTCCTCTCAAATTAACTGCCAACATCGCAACAGTAGCGAGAACAGCGTAAATGACTCCACTGAACATCTCATTCTCTGCCAAAGGAAGAACCCGATGAGCATATTCTCCAAATAGAATCGCCATCGGCCCCGTGCTTCCCGGACGAATAATCCAAAATTCAATCCAGGCATAGACCGTCGCCGTTGAATCATTAAAGCCTCGGCGCAGGTAAGCATACTCGCCACCCACATCAGGAATACTCGTTGCTAACTCGACATAACAGAGCGCGCCCATCAATGCTAAACAACCGCCTAACACCCAAACTCCGATTAGCCAATACGCATCTGTCGTGACCGCAGCGATAGTGGGCGTTGTGCGGTAGATTCCGGCACCAATGATTATTCCCACAATGATGCAGGCCGCATCCATGGCCGATAAAGTGCGTTTCGAATTTTCGAAATCTGGTTCAGGCATAACCAACATATCATACACCGACAAAAGAACTTATTTACCCTTGATCGTCTCTCTGCTTAGAATCAACTACATGACTGATCCTGAAAAACTTTCCGAAAAACCTGCTGCTGAAGCACCGCCAGAAGCAAACAAGGCGGCCGACTGGCGATTCCGTTGGCATGAAATCATTTTTGAAGCCGATACACCCAAAGGTAAAGCTTTTGATGTAAGCCTGTTAATTGCCATTGTTATCAGTGTGCTGATTGTGATGCTGCAAAGTGTCGAAGCGATTGAAAATCGTTTTGGAGCCGCATTAAATCTGATGGAATGGGCAATTACTATCGGTTTCAGTATTGAATATGCGTTGCGAATCGCTTGCGTGCGGCAACCCTTACGTTACATCTTCAGTTTTTGGGGGATCGTTGATCTACTTTCAGTCCTGCCCACCTATGTGGGCCTGATCATTCCTCGTTCACAATCTCTGTCCGTGGTGCGTGTGTTTCGGTTAATCCGCGTATTTAGAATCTTCAAGCTCAACAACTATGTTCAGGAATCACGTGTGTTGCTCGAGGCACTCAAGGCAGCACGCCCCAAAATTATCGTATTCCTATTAGTTGTGATGAGCTTAATTATGGTAATGGGAACAACCGTTTACGTCATTGAAAACCAATTCAGCGAAAGCTCGGACTTCACATCGATCCCTAAAAGCATTTACTGGGCAATTGTCACCATTACCACCGTCGGCTACGGCGACATTGCACCTCAAACTATTCCCGGGCAGACCATTGCCGCCATTGCCATGATTCTTGGCTATGCCATCATCATCGTTCCTAGCGGAATCTTTTCCGTGGAAATCATTGCGGCTTCAAAAGCTCAAACGAACACGCAGGCTTGTCCGTCATGCACTAAAGAAGGGCATGATGACGACGCAAAATACTGCAAGTATTGCGGGGCAGAGCTATAGCCTTGTCAGCCATTTAACACATCTGAAACGAAGTCTGGTAGATTGCCTGCGTCATCAAAGGGCAGTTCCTGCAAATCACTGAGTTGCTCCAGGTCTTCTCGAGCCTGCACTTGATCTAAATAGGCTTCACTACATACAAACTCAGCTACATTAAGCGTGTTGCGGATCCATACAAAACGAATATCCTGTGGTTCGGTCAAACCCACTGACTGTGAGATCACATCAAAAATCTCAGCATCTGTTTCGTAGTCAAGCGGACTCATGGCAGCCGTAATATGGCCCCCGGTAATGCAGTTGATCCGAGTAATCTTGTGATCCACTTCCCGGGCTACCCGACTACGGCAGAACTCCGCCATCCCCAGACCGGTTGCGTTTCCATGGGTGACCGGAGTGAGGCCTCGCATTGCGATGTACTTCACCCGTGGTGTTTCATCACCTGTTGCACGATGGTCGTTGTACTTACGACCAATCACGTTTGTGTCCATACCTGAACCACTAATATCTTTGCCCATCTCATCAATAGCTAAAAACTGTACTTCTTCAAAAGGGAGGCTTGGCATGTACTTCTTAGCCAGAATCAGAAGTTCTTTTTCCCGTTCTTCAAATTTTTCAGGTGCTACGGCTTCCACCAAAGCGGTGTGATCGAATTGGTTTTCAACCAAGGCCAAGCCTGCAACCACTCCACACTTATCGAGTACTTCCTTTGCAACGCTGCGCACGATTTGGCCAAAACTGTAGTCGTTGATAGCCCGGTGATAAATCTTCGCCCCATTATGCTTACCAAGCCCGATCAGCATCATCTTCATCAAGCCACTCTCGATATCACCAGCAAAATTAGTGTGTGGTTTGACGCGGTTACAGACAACAACATGGTCTGCTTCCCAGGCGTGCTTATCGAAATGAACCGGAAACCCTTCGGCAGCCTGACAAACGATGTGTGTCTCCATCGAGGCCTTGATCGGGCAACCGAGGAATTGTTCCGACATGCCGTAACCTTCAATGATCGCGCGCTGGCCTTCCGCAGTACCTCCACCGTGACTTCCCATTGCCGGCACAACAAAAGGCGCACCGCCTAATGCCTGAATGTGCTGTACAATCCCGCGGATGGCAATGTGCATGTTGGCTATACCCCGACTCCCTGCAGAGATGGCAACCGTATCTCCCGGCTTGATTTTTTGGCCAAGATCCAGCCGCGTTAACTGCACTTCCACTTCCATTGCGACATCTTCGCATTCGACTGCCTGGAAATGCTGTCGCACTTTGAATACTTTTGGTAAGTTTGCCATCGCTTAGTTACCTGCTTAGCCTGATCCTGAGGAATTAGGGAAGTCGTTATTTGTGCCGTTTTCATTATGCCGGATGAAGCGTCATGGCCCAACAGGTAGCGACTTTGTTTTTAGCTAACTCTTCAAATCAAGATGTTTTCGGAGTTGCGTACGCCAGCTTTCTATTCTGTTTGCATCCAGTCCTTCATAGTGTGTCTTCAGGTATTCTCCAATTTTTAAATAGATCGTCTGCTTCTGTTCCTCTGTTAAAATCTTCGACGCGCGATATCTTCGAGCATCGGGACTTCTTCCAACCGCCATACAACGATATAAAAAAACACGATCGTATTCACTGCGAAGCTTCAAAGACCCCAGTTCTTCCAGCGCCGCTATCAAAGACTCTCGATCAAACTGAAAATGATTCACCGTCTCAATCAGTTCAACGCCATAAATCCAGTTAGAGTCCCGATGTCGGAAATCGCCGCCATAAATCTGGGCGGCTTCGAATCCCACCGCATGAATGACGTTACTCAATAACCCCATGGCCTGCTCATTGAGATATTTCCCGGCAACATTAGAGGCCGCTTTCTTACCTACGTTTTGCAGCAGCCACATAGCACCGGTCGCCACCGGATTGGCTCCCCAGGCAAACCGCCCGGCATACACAGCACCGCTGGCATAGTCGAGCAAAGGTTTCGCCTTTTTATAGACGCCATACGCTTTCACCGCTTTGGAGATGTACCCGTACAGGCTCTGAATATTCATTTGCTTCACGTTCAAGGGAAGCTCATCCATTACAACTAACGTCTGTAAACAAACCCGGCTAGCGGCAAACATAATTTGCTCAGCACTGGTTTCCATTAAAGGAAACTCTGCTTCCGGTTGATAAATTCGAGCAACCGACTCCGCTATTCCCAATGCCTCATTGCGCAGCATGCGAATCTGCAGTTGGCCTTCGATTGTGTATTTGTTTTGCAGGATATTTTCAAAAATCCTCTTCGATTCCTGCTCCAAAAACTCGATCGTCTGACGATCCTTTTCCACCTGTTCAGCTAAAACTTTATCGGCAGGTAAATCTCCTCGCGCGACCGCTGCCTGCAAGCCATCATCAAGATCGATCGGAGCCGGAAACTCAGACCACTCATGAAATGCAATCAGCTTCTGTGACAAATTAGCGTGACGTTGGTCAAGTTGCCTTGCCAACATCTCCATCGTCACTTTTTGATTAGAAAGTTCTTCTTCCCAGGCCATAAGCGGGTCGGCCTGTTCACCAAGCTGCTCTAAAACTTTACTGCCAGGCCGTATAGATAATGGTTTACCAATAAGCGTTGAAAGACAAATTAAACCAATGGTGGAAATGCCATAGGCAACATAACGAGTGGTGGGCGTAACTCCAGCTCGATCAATAATGAAAGCCATCACAAATATTACAAGCATGGCAACAAAGCAAATCACATTTTTTGCACGGTCACCACTCATGCCTGCACCTGATGGGCACGCTTGATAAACGGCAGGACC
>PAAT01000020.1 GCA_002698965.1 Rhodopirellula sp.
CTCGCATGCACGGCTGAGCCTGGAGTGCGCACGGTCCGTGGGCGCTCGACTCGACCGTCCACACTCGCGGCCCGCGACTCGCGATCAACGCGAGGCCGGCGTGCACGAGCAGCAGCGCCCCATCTATGTCGCGGTCACCGATGGTTTTTGACGACGAAAATTCACGGCAATCCGGACTAAAATGAATCCAGTCCCAGCCTGTGAAGGACGAGTGTTCGTGACGGGTACGGCGTTCGAGTGATTCGAGCCAGTGGGGCCAATTGAAAATGTTCTCGCACACGCTTGGCTTCCTTTTCGGATCCTTGTCGACGGTGATAACGACCCACACGCTCTCGAGTTTCTCTGATTTGACATAATCAGACAGCGGTGAAGTGCCCGTGCCGAGGTCGAGAACAAAAATTTTCGGGAAAACGGAAACGAGCGCGTGAGACGTCTTGACGCACGCACGGCCCGGCTCCCGCGGAGAGACCCGAGGCACCCTGCCGAGCACACCGGGCTGCCAACGCGCGTGACGCAGAGAAACATTCGCCGCGCTCGCCAACCGCGCCACCGTCGCGCGAGACGACGCCGACAACCAATGAGACGGTCGACGCATGCCCTCGTCCGATGCGCGTTGGAACGCAACTCGTACGACGTGATGAAACTCGTCGACGCTGATCACGGCGACTCCCCCAAGGGCGGCGACGAGTTGCTTCACGTGTGCAGACGTATGACTCCACCAGTCGTCTGCCGCGGGCGCCGCAAATCCAGACGACGTGCCGCCGCCGCGGCCGCCGCCATCGCCTCTCGGCGATGGCGTTCCACCCGCAGCGCCGACGATCGCAAGCGACGACGACGCTTCGACCGCGTCATGTCGTGCCGCGAGGCGCGTCCGCGAGCCGGGGTGTCCCACGCGCCACGCGTGCGAGCCGGGACTGTGTGACGTGTGCGGTCGCCTGGGGCGGAATGACGGCGACGGTTAAAACCGCAGGGTAAGAAAAGCATGCGCCTCAGATGTTGCCGACACCGACGCCGCTCGAGTCTCAGGCGCCGCCGGCGACGAGAGCGCACATCTTCCCGGCTGATGTTCGGCTGAGGGTGCGTAAAACGCACGCGCGCCACGGCAAGGTCGCCGCGTGTGCGCTATGCAATCCCTACAGTTGTCATTCCTCGTCATCGACGGCATCGACGCACGCGCGCGGGTTTCGGGCGCGGGAGCGACACGAATCGGCTCATCACTTTCGGGAGGGAGGTAGTAACAACGCGAAACTAACAACGCGCGCCGCACTACGCGAGCGACTTGACCATTTCAGGGGCAAGCGTAAACTTGACGGCGCCGACGCCGAAACCGGGTTGGATGTAGGACGTTTGGTATTACATTCATGTATTTCTAAGCTTTCTTCTGTAGCACCAGTGGCAAGTGCCGTTCGGCTCCCATACGGTGCGTTCGGACAACCCTTTCCCGCAGTTGGGGCACTTGTGCGAATCGCCGAGCTTGGCGCGGAGGCGTTGCTGAAGAAGAGATTTGTGGCACACGTCGCAAGTGCCGTCCGGGTGCCACTTTTTCCGTTCACCGAACGATTTCGAGCAGCGGGGGCACTTGTGCGAATCGCCGAGCTTGGCGCGTTTGCGTGCCTGATATCCCTTGTCGTAGCAACGCCTGCAAAGACCTGTAGTGCGGGCCGCGCACTGGCGACCACAGGATGTGCACGCCCCGGGTGCTGCGAACTTGTCGTGCGTTTCCTCTATCGCGTACACGACCGCGTCCGCGTGGCAGTTTTCCATGCACTGTGTGCACACGCGGTCCCCCTCTTGAAACACAGGAGCCTTTCCGAGCATTTTGCCGACCAGAGACCGAAGGGACCTGCGAGCGTTTGTGGACGCGTGGACCCACGCGGCGATACGGTCACCGATGAACTCAGACGCAACGCGACGCAAGCGCGACTGGTCCTTCGTCTTGCCACAGACCACGCACGTGTAACGTCGCGAGGGATCGTAAGGCATGGCGCCAGGCGACCGCGGCACAATGAGCAACGCTCGAAACGCACGCGACGAGACGTGAAACACGAGACGACGGGACAGCGCCGAAAACTAACAACGGGGGACAAGACGGGTCGGGTGACTGCAAGGGTGACTAGAAGGCGGTGGAAAACGCAAACGACGAAGAGAACAACAGGTACGGGCAGAGGACGACAAGGACGGGGACACGCGGCGCCACGCGCGCGGTACGACACGGTTCGCGTGCCTGGTGCCAGGAATCACGCGTAGTCAGACTCGCGACCGAGACGGGTCGCAACCGACTGCTGCACATGCCTGACGCGACAGGAACCACGCGATGGCGAAAATGGCGGTAGGCGCATCCGCGAGCGAACGTGTGCGAGGGGGTCGTACGATGCGTTGTAACATGATTCTTGTATGTTAATTGAAATCTTGAAAATCACGCGCGCGGGCGCCCGGCGGCGGCGGTCTATGGGACGTTCCCGTTGTTCCAGCGCATCAGTTCCGACGTTTTCATGATGTCATCGTCCCACACCGCAGAAGTGAGCTTTCTTCGCTGCTTCTGGATCATCCGCTCCATAATCCGGCTTTGTTCGGCCCACCAACCTTGTTTACGGTACACCGGAATTTCGTAACTCAGCGGGTCCACGCGTTCGCCGTGTTCGGTGATGGTATGGTGATAATAGCACAAAAGGCCCACGGGCAGGTCAAAAAGCTCGAGGAGCGCTTGCACCTGCCCTTCGTGCTGCTTGATGGCGTCGGCGCCCCCGTTCGCGATGCGGTCCAAGAACGCGGCGCGGTCGCGAATGCATTTGATCTCAAGGATGATGCCGGACGTCGTGATGGCGTCGGCGGATCCCGCGAGCACGTCCGGCTTGTCCGTATGGATTCGAGTGAACGATTTCACGTGCTCGGGCGTGATGAGATCGAATCCATACTTGGCCTTCACGTGGCGGATCGCCGTAGCTTCGTTGTCGATGCCGAATTGGATGCGCGAGCGCTCATCCTCAGAATACGGCGGCCGCTCGATCGGGGCGAAGTGCGAACGCGTGTTGTACTGGTATCCCGCCTCGGACCAAGACGACGCGAAGATCATCTGCTTGCGCAGTTGGGAATTCACATCGAACAACATCAAATGATTATGTCCGTTGTGCGCGTCCAACAGAGTCTTCGCCGCTCGATCGTTTTCTTTGTGCGCGTACTCGGCCGCAAACTGTGCGGCGAGTGCCGTCGCCTGCGATTCGGCACTTTCGCGATGCTCGCCGAGGTCCGGCGGCTGCGCGAACGGCAGCTTGCACACGAAGACGACCGGGTCCGCGCGTTCCGACGGTACTGGTGCCGCGGTGTCGCGTGAACCACCGCCGGTGCCGGCGGTGTTCCTGCGTCCCTGGGTACGTCCCTGTTGGCGGTTCGCGCCTCCGCCGGCGTCGACTGTCTCCACGTGGACGTCGTTGAGCAAGAAGGTGGCGTGGGGCGCCGAGAATTCGGAGGAGCACAAGTTCATAGTCTGGATGACGAAGTTGTACTCGCTCTTGGCGTACTCTCCCTGACCTCGAAACACAATGTCGTACAAGTGGCGGCCGAACGTGTCGCGGTACTCGAGTCGCTGCGATTCCGTCACGGCTGCCGACTCGAAGACACTTCGCAGATGCAAAGACGCGCGGTCTCCGTGCACGACACTAGGGAAGAATGCATTCGCAAACTGTCCTCTCGTCAGTGCACGGAAAAATCTTCGCAGATTGCTTCCGCTCGACTTGCAGATCGGTAACAGCGTCATAAATTCAACTCCGCCGTCACCGGTGGCATTCGACGGCGCGCACACCCTTCCAACGCGGCTTTGACTCTGCATCTGTGTGGAGTCCACCCACGCTGTCCCGATGCTCACGACGTGGCGAACGTGCGGGAGATCGATGCCGAAACCACTGGTCTCCGTCGTGACGAAGAGCATCGAAATCGCGTCCGCACGTGCGTTCCGTTCCTCCTCGGGGACGTTGACGCGTTCAAAAAGAGCAACTCTTTCCTTGACTGGCGTCGTATGGTCGATGAATTCGACCTCGTGCGCGTTCTTGACCGTCCGTCGCACCTCGTGGAACACAAGGTGCAGCACCACGGCCTGGTCGCTCGGGCAGACGACGAGCACGGGCTTGCCGTCTTGTCGCGCCTCGGCGGTGCACGCGAGCAGCGCGGCAGTCAACGGCGACGGCTGTCGCCGATGGTCGGGATTCTCCGAGAGCCACCTGATGAACGCACGTTGCAACTGTTCGTCGCCGTGGGCGACGAACGCGCACTCTGGCATCAGTTCGAGTTTCGCGAGCGCGGCAGCCTTATCGACGCCTCGGCTGTTCAAGAGCATATCGACGAGATTGTTGAACCCGACGTCGTGCGCGTCGCCGGCATCGTCGCCAGCATCGCCGGCATCGCTGGCATCGTCGGCATCGTCGGCATCGCTTCCGGCATCGCCGTCGCTTGCATCGCCTCCGGCATCGCCGTCGCCGTCGCCGGCATCGCCTCCGGCATCGCCTCCGGCATCGCCTCCGGCATCGCCGTCGGCATCGTCGCCGAGCTCGAGATACCGTTGCCTGAACGCGACGATGGATCGCGTGATCCCCAAATCGCGAACTTTGTCCTGCAGGAGTGCCGCGATGCGCGGCTCGTCCCGTTCCAACGTCGCGTGACCGACGACCATCTTCGCCAATAACTCGCGCAGGTCGTCCATGGCGGAGACGCGTCCCGGCGCGACGTTCTCGTCACCTTGCGCCGTGTCGCTCACCTGCGCGCGGACGAACTCGTGCAAGACGGCGCACGCGCATCGATCGACGAGAGAGGGCTCGACGGTCGCGCCAATCATTCGCCACAAATTGCACATCTTCGGGATGGAGCTCGTAAACGGTGTGCCCGTCATTGCCACGTAAAAGACGCGGCCGGATGGGATTTTCATCAATTCCTCAAGAACCTTTCCAGGCGCCTTGAAACTCCCGAGATACCGCGACGCCTCGTCGATGATCAACAAGTGATCGCGGTCTCTCACGGCGAGCTCGACGTGCCGTTGAATCGACCCAATGGTGGTCGCGTCGACTCCCGTTTTGACGACGCGCACGCGTTGCGTAATCCTGTGAGGGTGCCTCTCGCCAATCTTTTGGAGAAATTCTCCAAACTTGATGACGATTGGCGAGACGTCGCCAGATTTCGCGACTTCAAGTCTCTCGACGAGCCACGTGGCGTTCGCCACAGCGTCAACTTTGAGCAAGACGTACGTCGTAGCAAACATGACGTGTGTCTTGCCCATGCCCATATCCAGCGCTACGATTGATCCCGGTGCGCGTGTAGCGAATCGTTCGACTATTTGTTGAACGGCGTAGCGTTGGTGCTCGAGCAACGCATTCGCGTCCATGGCGATGCTCATCAGCTCGTTCATCGCGTTCTCTTTGAAACCCGCTCGCGCTGTCGCGAGGGTCTCGTCGACGACGGAATCGAACTGGACGGCATCGCTGAACCGAACGACCGTGGCGATGTTGGAGAAGATGTGATTGTCACCGGGAGTGTCTTGAAGCGCGCAGAACACCGGCACGCGGGTCGGGTCCAATTGCGGCGCGCACGACGGGTGCTGGTCAATCGTACCGATACGACTCTTCAGCTCTGGCGGGAGCAACGAGGCCGTCTTCATTGAATGAAGATCCACCACGGCGCGATGCCTCTCGCAGGCGTCACACAAGCCACGGACCGCGTTACAGATGGCGGCGCGTGCGTCCTCGAGCGACAACAGCCCCAATGTCGACTCGGCGTCCGCCGGATCGAACGCCGTGTGCACGTTCGACACGGAGTCAAGTTGGTCGCTCGGGACGAACGCGAGGCTTGGCAATACATTGGTGATAAGAAAGGCGACCGACGTCGCCTCACCGCTGTAAGCCTGCCCGATTCGCGTCAACAGGAAGGTTTCCATATTGCGTCGCGTCACCGACGGTCGTCCGAAATGGTCCTCCCCTTCGCCGTGGACGCACAGAGGGGCGAACAAACATTGGACGCGCGAGAAAAACACGCGTCCTTCCGTGTCCTCCAGTCCCTTCATAGTGCTCCATGAACCCGTCGCGGTGGAGTACACCGCGACGTAGACGTCCCTCTCGATATCCTGCAATCCATCCTGCATGTCAATCCGCTCATGAATGTCGCCGCGCGCCGCCTCCTCCCTCGAAACCAGAGCGTGGAGCAGCATCTGCGCGGTGGCGTACGACATGGTCCACGGCGGACTCCTTACATCCGGTCTCCGAACAGCGTCATCTTGAGGTGGGATGTCGCCACGCGCTTGGTGCGCCTCGTACGCGTTTTGGACATGTTGGAAGATGCGCGTGGCCTCGGGCTGCCGGTCCAGATTGCGGTCCGGGTGTGTGGCGTACTGCAACGCACCCAACAACTGCGGGGCGTTGGCGTGGGTCATAAAGTTGACACGCGAGCACACGTTCACGATGTCGCGCCATGTCGCGTCCTCCGGGAGGGCCGCCAGCGCGTCGAAGACCTGCCGGGTCGCCGTGCGGGGTCGCCGAGCGTCGAGCCGATGTTGACCCGCATCTTCGTCCGGCGCCTCGTCCCGCGGGCGACGCGCGCCACGCCCGCCCGAAGACCCAGCCGCGTTCATCGTTTCCTTGCTTTTTTCCCGCTCGCGCGCGTCGTACAGTGACGCGCGCGAGCGTTACTCATCGAAGATTCTCGAAAAAGCGCGTCGAGGGAGACGAAGAGACGCGGATTCGGAGATCGATCGGGGTCGACGTCGCGCGCGCCGCGATGCAGCGCGCGTGTGCGCGCCTCACGACGATCGTCGACGATGCGCGCACACGCGCGTCGCGCGGCGTCCCGACCGCCGTCGGGACGCCGCGCGGCGATGATTCCCCGATCGGCCCCACTCGCGACCCGCGCGATCGACGCGTCGCGGCGAAAAAAAAGTGCGCTCGGACTCGCGACCGCGCGCGAGCGCCGTCACCGCGCGGCCTCACCGCTTCGGCGCGATTTCAAGGACAACCGTTCGCCGTTCGGCCCGCACCCGCGAGCGGTGCGAGTGATTCGCCCCGCCGACTGGTGAAAAGCGCAACGAAATTCCCATCCTCCGAGATAGTGTGTCTCGACCCCACTTTTCGTCGCCGTCGTCGCCGCGCGCGCGCTCGTTGCGTCCATCGTCGTGTTTTCGTCGCCTCGCGACGCGCGGCGAACGAGATGGGTCGTCCATCGGCGGCGACGGTGCGTAGACGCGCGACGCTGTGTCGATTGCGAGCGAGTGCCGATTTCCAACGCGCGCGCCGATGCGGCATCGATCGCGTCGCGCGGGAACGACGCGCTCGGAAACTGGAACGCGCGGGGATGAGTTCCGCGCGCGATCTGCTCTCGTTTCTCTCGGGCGACGCGGACGTCGCGGGCGACGACGGCGACGACAGGGTGCGCCGCCGCGCGTCCCTTTCGGAACGAGGCGCGCCGCCGAGAGCGCGGCGACGCCGACGAGGGTGCACCGTGGCGCCGGGCGTCGCCGCGGTAGACTTTGCCGTTCGACGTCGTCCGCACACGTCGACTCGTATGCTCGAGGTTGCGCTCCGAAACGAGCGAACGACCACGTGGTGCGACGCCGAGGACGTTGTCGCGGGCCGCGGCGTCGCGAGTCGTTTGTGCCGTGACGCGACGCCCGCGACGAGATTGTGGGCGCTGAATCGAGCGCTGCGAGCGTGTATGGACGGTGTGAACCCGCACGATCTGTCCCTGCACGAACGTATCCTGTGCGCGCACGTCGACGCGCAACGCGACTTCATGTTGGTGAGATACGACGCCGCGCAAAATTTGACGCCGCGCGTGCCGTACGGCGTGATTGACCGATGCGGACAGACGAACGACGTGACGCGAGGCGAATACACGCGCATGCGGCGCGACGCGTCAGCCGGTGCGACCGACTCGCGACCGGCCGCGACGTCTCGGCCCGCGCCGCTCCGCGTCGCGTTCGAGCTCTGTTGCGGACGCGCGAACGTCGCCGTGGCGCTCGCGACAGTCGTGGACGTCGTATTCGCCATCGATTACGTCGACAATCGTTCTGAACAAGCGAAGAAGCATAAAAACATTGTATTCTTCTGCGTGGATGTGCACGATTGGCGCGAAAACGTGGACGCGTTTCTCCAGGCGTCGAATCGCGAGTGGCGCGTCGTCTTCGCGTGGGCGAGCCCCGACTGCCGAGCGTTCTCCAAGATTCTCCGGCCCTTCTTCGCGCGGGAAGGCACAGAGTTCAAAGAGAAGGAACAGTCCAAGGCTGAAGTCCTCGTGGAATTGTGCTTGGATTTCGTGCAGACGTGCGGCGCCAAGCACTGGATGATTGAAAATTGTGACGGGGATTTGAAGATGCGGCGAGAAAACGTGTGGGACTGGGTCGACGATTGGAAACTGTTACAAACCTCACAGTGCAAACTGGGAAGAGCCGATCAGAAGCACACCGACTTGTTCATGGACACGGCGATGTGGTCGCACGCGAAGAAATTCATACCGCCGAGATGCTCGCCGAAACGTTCGCCGTGCGCGCAGCTCGCGAACGGACGATCGACGACGCACCGACTGACGACGCAAGACTTGCGCGGGAGCGCGGCCAAGGCGGAGATTCACCCCGGTCTCGCAAAAGCCGTCGCGCGCGCGCTCGCGAGCGCGCTCGGAGAAGAAGACGCGTGACCCGGGAGTACGCGGCGGAGCGCGCGGCCGGCGTCGCGCTAGTTTTCGTCGTCGCGCTCGACGTCCGTCTAGACGCGTAGTCAACTTGGGGAAAAAAACTAAACTACTATGTCAGTCCTGTAGCCCTTCGAACACATCTCGCGGAAACGAGTAACACACGAGCGAACTACACGGCACGGAGCATCGCGTCGTTTCCGAGTCACGCGCGAGGGAATGGAAGGCGCGAGGCGACAGCCGCGAGTGTCGCGTCGACAGAAAGACGCGCGCAAAGGGCGAAAAACTTTGAAATACAGCGCAATGGGAACGACATGAAAAAAGGAAGCGAAACACGTCGAAACACATCGTGTATTGTTTGGTCATTTCATGCGCGACGGCGATCCGAGTGGCGATTTGTCGCGCGCGCGTCGTCGGTTCGATCCCTCTTCGCGCGCGTCTCGCGCGCGGCGTTCGACGCGGCGACGCATCGCTCGCCAGGCGTCTATGAACGACGCCTCTTGACGAACACCATCGCGAGCGCCCTCGACCGCCACGCCGAACAGCTCGACCGCGCGATTGATGAACGCCGTGACGTCGTCGTCGTCCACAAATTTCGCCCATTCGTTGAACTGCGCGACGGTCGACTCGTCCACTCGAGTAGGCTCCCACTGTTCGATGGCGAGCTCTCCCGCGTCTCGTGCGTCTAAACGCGCGTCCGCGCGTCTTCTCTGCGCGTCGACGTCTTCTTCGCTGTGCACATTTGTGCTCGGTCTCACGAGCACGACTCGACCGCCTTCTCGCCGTATCCTCGTATGTAACGCGTCGAGCGCGCGTCGTCTCGTTTCCGCGCGCATCGACGTCAGGACGTCCTCGAAGCTTGAGTCAGTCTCGCGCGCTCGTCGCGCGATCGCTTCGAGTGTCACGCGCACCGCCGTCGACGCGCTTTCGGCGAGAAGTTCGCGCGCGTCGAGCGACACCACGCGGTCTTCGTCGTCGTCCTCGGCGTCGTCCTCGTCTTCGTCCTCGTCCTCGTCTTCGGCGCGTTTTCGGCGTCTTGATGACGTCGGCGCGCTCGATGCGGATGCCATCGAACGACCAAGGCACGCACGTTTGCCTGCGTCGCGTCGTGCGCGTCGCGCTCTGCATCGTCATCACGAGGCTCGACCGACCTCGGGAAAACGAAAAACTAACAACGGGAAACGCCTGTAAGTCTTGCGAGGGGTTGGAGCAGAAAGAATAAAAACGACTGGTCCACGGGTTCATTGATGTGACATGTAGACCCACAAATCCCAATGACATCATTCGACGTTCTGACAGTCTCGTCGACACATGAGACGACGACTCCAGAGCATGGAGCGAACTACATGGGTGTCCATGACTATCGTCGCAGCAAGCCGGGCACCACGAAAACGCAGAACACCACGAAAAGGAAGAACAACACCACGGAAACGACGAACACCACGAAAAAAACGAACAACGCGGAAAAAAAAGAACACGGAAAAACGAACAACACTGCACGGAAAAATGGACAACACGGAAAAACAAACAACACGGACACCACCACAAAAAACGAAGACATCGAAAAAACGAACAACACGGAAAAACAATGAAGAACACGGCAAAACAAAGCAACATAAGACGAGCGGTGTTCGTTTTGTTTTTCGTGTTGTCAGTTTTTTTCGTCGCCTAGTAGTGTTCGTCGTCGCGTTGTTAGTTTTCTTCGTCGCATTGTGCGTTTTTTGCTCGCGTTGTTAGTTTTTTCTTCGTCGCATTGTTAGTTTTCTGC
>PAAT01000021.1 GCA_002698965.1 Rhodopirellula sp.
CTCCGACCCCGTACCGGTTGACTTTAAAATTAAAGAGATGTGAACGCCCGTCGCCTACATAACTGCGGCCATCACGAACCCCGTAGATCCATTCGTCGAAACTAACCTTGCGTTTTTCAGGCATTTTTACATACGACCTACCCAGCCCCACTCGGTCACCATAGATACATGGGAAGTCAGTTTCCCCGCTGATGCGGGTATCGAACCCGCAATTAAGGGTGTGGTACCATATAGAAAGTTCCCAGTTTAGGGGCGTATCTACCGCCGAGATGAAATCCACGACGTTGTGTGTCACGTCAACAATAAACTCGTTAGCGCCAATTCCATCAAAATTTGGCATAGCATAACTCGGCATGTTTTGGTCTGCGACCTCTAAGCCCCATCCGCTATGGGAAAATCCTACAACACCCCCCTGTTCTTTACCCCATTTAAGGACAGGAAGGGTCCAGGTAGGCCATTGTTCGATTTTTGTTGTCCCCGGGTAGTCGTCCTCTTTTAGTCGAAGTAGGCATAAGTGCCCAGCGTGCGAGCTAGGAAACCCTGAAACCTCAATGTCATACCTCATTAAATAATTTCGTTGGGAAAGGGAATGGTTTTTTGCTTCGAAGAAGTTTTTTTGAAAATACCAACACGGTCCCCAGGTAAGGACGCACCCGACGTTAAGGTCTTCGCCGAGGATGTGACGCATCATGGCTTCGGGTAGGACCCCTTGCCTTGGAGATTCATAATGAGAGCAACCTGCGGCATGGATGTGGTGATCGCCAGAAACCCAGCCATGGTCAATCATTTTGATCCAGCGTTTCAATTGAAACTCAAGGGATACGGGCATTCGATCTACGATAGTGATGTCGTAATTTGTTTTGAAATATTCCGGGCCTCGGGAGACGGCAAAATTATATTTTCCCGGCGGTAGATATATGACTTCTTTGTCGTAACGGTAAATTTGATCGTGAAAATAGAAGTCAGGTTCAAGACGCCTGAAGCGGGAAGGGTAAATCCGGCCTTGTGAATCCTGAATGACAAATTGACCTACCGTGGGTGTACCGTCATGATCCATCACCCGCAATGTGACCGGAGTTGATTCTCTGGAACT
Organism: Rhodopirellula sp.; assembly: GCA_002698965.1. Taxonomy (GTDB): domain Bacteria; phylum Planctomycetota; class Planctomycetia; order Pirellulales; family Pirellulaceae; genus UBA721. The sequence continues at coordinate 1,094 of PAAT01000021.1, forward strand.
AAAAAGAACTGGTAGTTCACTACGAAACCCTAAATCCTGCGTCCCTTGTCCTGCATCAAAGGTAAGAGTTGCCTCACGCTGGCCAACAGCTGTTGAATAAAAAGCAATAATTCGATATTCGAGGAGCAATCCGGAAAGGTTAGGGGTTAAGGGTTTTTTATCAAAGCTGCTGATTTGGAGCCAGCGGTCTTCAAGGTTTTGTTGGCTTATTTGATCAGGGTCAGGATCGCTGCTGCCGCTGCTTCGAATGTAAATAGGTTGATTAGAAGGACTGTCCATTCGTAATGCAGCTGTAATTCCCGCTTCATTGTGAACCTTAATGAGAAAGACAGTCCATCCGTTTTGGTCTAGAACCGGTCTTGCTTTACCGGCCGATACGTTGACGCGGCTTTCAGCATTGATGTGCACATTGGCCAGTGTCAGTTGGTCTAAGATCGCCTGGATCTTGGTGACGTAGGTCGTTGAATCACCTTCCTCCAGTTCTTCAATGGCAGATATCTGTTTGGAATCGAGTGGGCGACCAACATATGCAAGGGCCTCCGTTAGCCGCTTCACCTGAGCTCGCAAAGGTTGCGCGTCAACGTTAACAATAAGGTCTTCCGCGTGCGTTAGTGAACAAAATAAAACTGCTGCAATTGATAGCAAGTATGGTGTCCGCATGGCAGGCTCTTTAAATGAATGAAAAACTGACGGTTTACGCATTCTTATCAATGACCTGCCGAAAGCAAGCGAAATTTAGAGACAAGGCGGGGGGGATACGCCTAGTGTGTCCCCTAGCGCCAATAATTTATCCCAGTTGCCTTGGTCAAATTTCACGCCCCCTGCAAGCATGGAGGCTGTATTGTGTTTTTCGGGATCGCCGGGCAAAATGATCTCGTCGACTCCTTCGCGAGTGGGACAACCACGAACGAACGCGAGTAGATTGGTAACTTCTTGAGCAAAGGCATCCCCACCCCCGAGGTGGTTAGGGTCAATCAGAATAAAGAAGACACAATTTCCCTTTGGGGTAATTGGTGTCTCTCTAGCACACAGTCCTCCGCTCAGGGCACCGGTAAAAATATCGATCATCAGCGCCAAACCGAATCCTTTGTACGCCTGAGGTCCACCCATAGGGAGGATTGTACCGGGAGGATCTCCGTAAAGCGTTGAGGGATCGTTCGTCGGTAGCCCGTCTTTGTCTATAAGCCAACCATCTGGAACTTCTTCCCCGGCGATATTTTTGACGCGAACCTTTCCTTCTGCTGTAGCACTGGTACTGAAATCTAAGATTACAGGGGCATCGTCGTTGGGAACACCCATTGCCAGCGGGTTGGTTCCTAGTCGCGGGCGGATTCCGCCCGGGGGGGCGACGCGTCGAGCTGCGCCATGCGTATTTACCATCGCCATAGAAACGAGGCCGTGTTCATTTGCCGCTATTTCACAGTATTCGCCAAGGCGACCAGCGTGAGCACAATTGCGTATGGTGCCTACGGCAACGCCATGAGCCTGGGCCTTGGTAACGAGTTGATTTAGTAACCGACCCGCTTGCAAACGGCCGAAACCCCAGTTGGCGTCGGTTGCTATGGAAGATTCCGTCTCCGAAATTACATCTAACTTGACACCCGACCTAATTTCACCATTTTTTAGCATGTCCAAATAGAATGGAATTCGCATGACGCCATGAGAACTGTAGCCACGGAGGTTCGCGGTCGCCAGACTTGGGCCTACGATGGCAGCTTCTTCTTTAGTCGCGCCGCCGGCGGAGAGGAGGGATATGGCAAACTCAGTTAAGGTGTCGAAGGAGATGTTGGGCACAGTGGAGCTTTCTGAAATAAAGAATTCGAATAAAGATGAAGGCGGAATAGATTATTGTACTAAATGGTGACCAGGGGTACTTGGCGATTGAATTCGTACATCGCGATTCCCGCCGCTGTTGCAAGATTGATTGAACGAACTTCGGGGTTCATAGGAATTCGTAAATGGCGGTCTGGGTAGGATTGATGTACAAACTCGGGTAAGCCAGAACTCTCGCTACCAAAGACGAGCGTATCGTGTTCCCGGTATACAACGTCTGTATGAGACTTGTCACCATGTTTCGTAAACAGCCATGGATTTAATTGCGGGATGCGTTCGACAAGCACGTTCCAACTGGGTATTACTTCCAGATCAAGAAACTTCCAATAATCCATGCCCGAACGACGGATGGCTTTCTCGCCAAGATCGAAACCCAAAGGTTCGATTAACCAAAGTTTAGCACCAAGCGCAACGCAACTTCGGCCAATATTTCCAGTATTTGGGGGAATTTCAGGCGCGTATAAAACGATATTTAACTTAGGGCTTGTCATTTAATTACTTAACTTGCTTTTCACCAGCGTGTTATCGGAAAGTATTGCATTAGTCATATTGCGTACATGTTGGTTGCGATTGACAATAGTATAGCGTTAATAGCAGGAGAGATGGCTTGACGATAGAACGTAACCCAACACGAAGCGTGCAAATTGGCTCCATCGCAATTGGACAAAACCATCCTATTGCGGTTCAGAGCATGACCGCCACGCATACATCAAATATTGATGCGACCGTTGAACAAGTACAGGCGCTTACAGCGGCTGGGGCGGATGTGGTACGTATTGCAGTTGACAGTAAGAAAGACGCGGAAGCTCTTGCCGAAATCCGCCGGCAAACAAGTGTTAATCTGTCAGTCGATTTACAGGAAAACTACCGATTGGCGGCGGTGGTTGCGAGCAGTGTTGATAAAATCCGATATAATCCGGGGCATTTGTACCACCATGAGCGACAGAAGCCCTGGCAAGAAAAAGTTTGTTTTCTTGCGGAGGTAGCTAGAGACGAGGGGTGTGCGATTAGAGTTGGCGTGAATTGTGGTAGCGTTGACCCGGCTCAAAAGCAGAAATTCGGGGAGCACGATTCAATCGGCCCAATGTTAGCTAGCGCTTGGGAACATTGCGATTTGCTGGATGCTGTGGGATTTCTTAATTATTGCGTCTCTCTAAAGGACTCAGATCCGCTAAAAGTGATTGATGTTAACAGAGCATTTTCGGAAAAAAGGCCAGACGTGCCGCTGCATCTTGGTGTTACCGAAGCCGGTATTCCCCCGGACGGAGTTATTAAGACAAGAGTAGCATTTGAGCAATTGATCAGTCGCGGAATAGGAGATACGATTCGAGTTTCGCTAACGGTCCCGAACGATCGCAAGGGAGAGGAGATCACTGCGGGGCGAGAGATTCTTAAAGATATTTCAAACGGCAGAGTGCGGAGTGTCGTTAATTTTAATACCGAGGGGCTAAATATTATTTCCTGCCCAAGCTGTTCCCGCGTTGAAAATGAAGCGTTTGTCCAGTTAGCCGAAGACGTTAAGGCTATGACGGAATATGCAAAACAGCATTCCGTCACAATTGCAGTAATGGGTTGTCGTGTAAACGGCCCAGGTGAAACGGACGATGCCGATTTGGGACTGTGGTGCGGCCCTAAATACGTCAATCTCAAGAAAGGCCCGGTTGAACTTGGGCGTTACGGATACGATATCATTCTGCAACAGCTCAAAGTCGAGTTAGACGCCGTAATTGCTTCGAAAGAGCACAAGTAATATGCGAGTTCTTTCATGGCGGTTAGGGACTCGTCCGTCGAAGACTAGGATCCCATTTCGTTATGGCAAGGCATGTCTCGTAGATTGCCCGCAGGCCCTGCTCGAGATTAAGTTCGAAATAGATGGCCGCGCTGCCATCGGCTACGCTTCCGATTGCCTGCCTCCCTCGTGGTTTGATAAGTCCGGTTGTCGTACGTTTGCAGAGCAAATAGAGGACATGCTAAACGCGATTGCTGCGTCAGCTGCGTTTCTTGGTGGTCTGCCAACAATCCCATCTCTAGGGACTGCAGCGCAGTTGTTATGGGAAAGTACGACACCTTCCGAACAAACTAAGTTACTTGATAGCTTTGGCCATAGTATGGTGGAACGATGTGTCATAGATGCAGGCTGTCGCCATTACGGTCGAAGCTTTAGGGAGCTACTTTCTTCAGGGGAATTGTATAAGGATTATACGACGGAGCTCGACGCTTGGGGAATCAAGACATCGGTCCGACCTTGGCAGCGTGACATGTCTACCGACGCTATTTCAGTGAGGCACACGGTTGGTTTGGGTGACCCACTGACAAAGGGAGATATCGACTGTGGTCAACGGTTACACGATGGACTGCCCGAGACTCTAGAAGATCACTTGCTACAGAATGGTATATGCTATTTGAAAGTTAAAGTTGGGAATCACGGTTTAGATGATCTTAATAGACTTTTGGATATAAATCGTGTGGTGGCAACGACCGGGAATCGCAATGTGCGATATACGATTGACGGAAACGAACAATACGCTTCGATTCCAGAGTTTGTTGAATTCTGGGATGAAGTTTCCAGCCATCCAGACCTCAAATTGCTTCGAGACAGTGTTTTGGCGGTTGAACAACCGTTGAATAGGTCTCGGGCTTTGGAAGAGGATGCGACCATTGGCTTGAGGGATTTCAGTCGGCAAGTCCCAGTGATTATAGACGAATCCGACGCGACTAAAGATGATTGTTGGAAGGCAATCTGCTTGGGATATTCCGGTACCAGTTCTAAAGCATGTAAAGGTATCACCAAGGCATTGGTAAATAGGCAATTGATCGCAGATGTCCAGAATGGAGATAATGACCGGCGTCTGGTGATGACGGGTGAAGACCTGTGTTGTGTAGGCGTTGTGGCTCTACAATCAGATTTAGCACTTGTTTCTGCGATGGGCATTACGCACGTTGAGCGTAACGGTCATCATTATCATGAGGGATTACGATATCTTGATGCAGCCCATTATGACGAGATCATTGCTTGCCATGGGGACTTATATTCGAGCGTCGGTGGCGTTCCTGCGTTGAAAATCCGTGACGGGAAAATTTCATTGAATTCGGTCAACCATAATGGCTTTGGTTTCGCAGTGGATCCCCATTTTGAAACGTATCAAGTCGTTCGGCAGGGTAACGCCGGCTAGATCATATACTCAACGTGAGACGATGTAATTATACGTTCGAAACCTATGGCTTTGGCAGTTTCGAGACTTTGGGCGTCGTTCGCATCCACATGAAGACGTAGTGGGGAGAGGCCGGATTGTGGTAGTTGCCGCAAGATTTCACACAGCAAAAATTCGTAGTGTGTGGTGTCGGAATCAGTACTTGATGAATATCTTATTACATCCACCCCGCCGATGGGCCAATTGGGGTAACTTTGGGCCAAACAGGCAAACGTTATCGTTGACTCAGCCTCTCCAGATTGGCGATTTGTTAACTGGAGTTGGCTAGTAGCCAAGTGCGAATAAACAGCATTTAATAAAATGTCTTTGAAATCAGGATCGGAAATCTGGTTGAGATTATGCGTTCTTCTTAATGCCATTTGCTTCCGGCTAAATGGAATTTGTGTGATATGCAGATCAAACTGAAGGCAATGCCAGGAGTCCACCGCTTCAAAACCAAGTTCTTCAAGCACCGGAAGAATTGGGTGTGTTTGGGGTACACCAACATTTAGAAAATGACTGGAAATACCGTTGTAGTATTCTGCCTTGTCGGGTGCAGTCCCGATCCTTATTCGCTTATAGCCTTTTGCTTTTGCATGAGAAACTGTGTAGTCAAGAAGCGCCCTGGCAATCGCGAAATCCGAATGGGTGACTAAGAAATTTGAAATTGTCAGAGTCCCCGTTCTCAAATTTTCTTCAGTTGCAGAACCTAGGTGGACAAAACCAAGTAATTCACCGGCGATCGTGGCAACGAAAAGACGGTCTCGTCGGAAATATGTTTTGGCAAAGACGGCAAACTCGAGAAGATTAGTGGAAACTTCAGCTTCCAGACTACAACAGGAATTAATGACACCTGCGATCGCGGGTGGATCATGATTCAGAAACGGACGCACTTGGATCATGAAAGCTTCACCTCCACGCACCCATTAACGATTCGTGTTCCGAATGTCTCAATGCATACTGATGGGATCGACTGGTGTTGGCCCGTATGTATGTCGTATTCCCATCCGTGCCACGGACAGCGGATGACGCAACCGTGTAGACTCCCATTGGCGAGTGAGCCACCTTGATGAGGGCAAATTCCATCGACAGCCTGAATGGTATTCTCCACAGTAAATAGTGCCACGATGCGACCATCGATGACACATTCGGCTATTCCACTCTCCGGGATGTCCGATAGTCTAATAGCGTATTTCCATTCAGCTGTCATCTGTGAGCTTAGCCGCCTTCTGTTTTCGAGGATCCTTCCAGCGCCGGTGTAACCACCAGTATTGGGCCGGCGAAAGTTCGATGGCTTCCTCAAGTTGTCGATTATACCACGCGGTGACATGGGGTATCGTTCGTTCTGTAGAACCTAACTTGGCAGTATGCAGATGACCACGGCAGTCTAAAGTTAAGTCAAACATCCTCCAGTTGTGACGGGCAGCCACAACGACGACTTCCGCATCGGTAGTCAGCGCATACAATGCTAACGCTTTATGGCATGAAGCGGGCCGTCCCATGAAATCCATCCAAACACCTTTTTTTCCTGCCGATTGATCGGCAAGTACTGTAAGAGTCTCGCCCCGTCGAAGCAAACTGTCGACGGTGGTAGCAATACCCTTCTTGGGTAGAATAAATTGGCCGTAGCGACTACGAAAAGCGTTGATGTATTGGTTCATTAAGGGGTTGTCGAGCGGTCTCGCGATCGTAAAGCTGGGGAATCCAAAAAGTCCCGCAATAAAACCTGCCAGTTCGAAATTACCATAATGTCCAGAAAGTAGCATCGTAGGATGCTTTGATAGAAGACCGGTCAGCAAGACCTGCTGGTGCCGTATTGTAATATAAGTACGCCAGTTATAACGATTTATAGTTCGCGGTGCCTGAGCGACTTCAAAAAGCATGAGGAAGAGACTTTGCCACATTTGGTTGATGACAGAGTCTAGCTGCCTGTGTGAGGCTTCCGGGAATACGGACTGCAGATTCTCCATGCAGACCCTTCGGCGAATAGGTATGAGGAACGTCATCACCCATGCCAGCACTCGACTAACCTGTTCCAGTACATCCCGGGGCAGAGCCTGGATGACGCAAAAAATTGTTCGCAGGAGAATGTAGCCGAATAAATTCAATGGTTCGCGAGGAAAAAATGGGTGCTGAAACTATATGAACTGACAGTTTGCCAAATGAGCACGATTAAACCAATACCAACCCCGATTTGTTATCGTTTTTTGCGTTTAACGCCGGTCTTTCGATACGAGAGGACTGGATCCCGAGCGAGGGGGAGTTGCACGGATTTTCCGGTAGACGCGGCCTTGTATATCCCTAAGATGATCTCTACGCTACGACGGCCTTCTTTGCCGTCAATGGAATTGGACGCTTTCCCGCCGATGGTTTTAATGGCGTCGCGGAAAAGTGACGCATGAGCTTGGTGTCCGATCGCTGCTGGATCGGCAGCGCCACCGCCGGTTGATGTCGTTCCAGCCATTTTTTCAATCAACGCGGCGTCGCGACGAGTCATTTTAGCAAATTTCCACGAAACAATATCTTCTTCCTCGATCGAAGCTGAACCGAGGGTTCCATGGATTTCAATTTTCTTTAAGGCCCCGGGATAAGCTGCCGTGGTGGCTTCAACGACCCCGAGTGCTCCATTCGAAAACCGGAGAGTGGCAACAACGACATCTTCCACTTCGATTCTCTTGTGGGCTAGCATGTCGGCTTGAGCAGTTATCTCAACCACGGGACCCATTAGCCAACTTAAAAGGTCAACATTGTGAATGGCCTGGTTCATCAAAGCGCCCCCCCCATCTAGTTTCCATGTTCCGCGCCAAGCCCCGCTGTCGTAGTATTCTTGGGTCCGATACCATTTCACATAAGCGTCGCCTACGGTCAGACGCCCGAACTTACCGCTGTCGACAGCCTTCTTAAGTAATTGTGAAGATTGGTGGAATCTCGACGGGAAGATAGTAAAGAGTTTGACTCGATGTTTTTTACAAGCGTCGATGATTGCATCACATCTCTTTAACGTTATTTCAAGTGGCTTCTCGACAATGACGTGTTTTCCGGCGTTGGCGGCCGCAACAGCAGGTTCCATATGTGCGCCACTTGGCGTACAAATCGTGATCACATCGATGGCCGGATTAGAGAGCATTTCGTCAAGGGAGTCGTAAGCGGTCCCCCCGTGTTCGTCCGTAAACGCTGTAGCGGACTCGAGCCTGCGGCTCTGGGCGCCGACGAGTTTTGCGCCTCGTATATCCGCGATAGCACGCGCATGAAAATTTGCAATCATGCCACAACCTACGATTCCAAATCCTATTGCCATTGCTAAGTCCTGTTCATTACGAAGTGAAAATTAAGATTGATAAATGATAACGTAAATCAATGGGATCGTACTGATGCCGTTAAGTATCATGTGGATGATCACGCACGGAATAATGCTACCGGTCTTATTGCCGACGTAACCGATTCCAAATGACAAAATGAAGAGTGGGATATACGCCGCGCCCTGGCCAATATGTAAGGCTGAGAAAAGCAGGCTGGTCAATAAATTAGCTCCGTGCGTCTGGAATAAATCTGGTCGGATATCGGGACGAGATGGCATCGCGGTAGTACGGCAAAGGATGGCAGTTTCGGTCGTCCAATTCCCACTGAAAACTCTGTGTAAATAAGTGAGGATGACGCCACGGAATACGAATTCCTCTACGAGAGGAGCCGCAATAACGACCGCAATCACAGTGTAAATCAACGTGGTTACAGAACCCTCCGCCAAGAGTGTTTC
>PAAT01000022.1 GCA_002698965.1 Rhodopirellula sp.
ATGAGATCTCACGGTAATGTATGGGGGCCAATCTTTACGCCTAAGCCAAGTCGTATGAACAGATACGCACAAATTGGGAGAGGTGCAAAATTCCATATCGAAGTTGCAAAAGCATTTTTGGGGAAACCACCGGACGCGTCAATGACAGTTGACCACATTGATCAAAATCCTAAAAACAACCGGTTGTCTAATTTGAGGTGGGCAACCAAATCAATGCAGAGCACAAATAAAATACGAAACAGAACATCGCAATGTCTGGCTACGACTGTGTGGGTTTTTGATGGACAATGGGAAAACTTTGAAAGCTTTTCAGAAGCATCGCGAGTTCTTGGAAAGAGACACAACAAAACATTCCATAATGAAACCATAGGCAGAACTGCAAAGGTAGCCGGCTCTTATCACGGTTTGCTCATGCAACTTGACAGTTACGCAAGACGTACACCGGCAAGCTCTATGGCCGACAAGACGACGTCGTCATCGCAGTCCAACTGGCGATGATCGGCTGCTCCAAGTTTTGTGCGCGCCGCACGCTCACGCGCCCGTGCGCGTTGTTACTGACACGTTGTGCCCTGCTTCCGCAGTCCAAGACCCCAAGTACCGCTCGTTCCGCCACGACGACTACACGACGCCGCAGGGCTTTACCAACCACCCGCAGCCGTCGACAAACCTTGGCTAGGCAAACTTTAGAAACTGCGCTTTGAGGCTGTCGACTTGGACGGCCAGCTGCTGCGTCAGCAGGCAGAGGCGCGGCTTGTTTTCCTTGAGCCAGCCCTCGACGATCGCTTGGGCCGTGTAGTAGAGCACGCTGGTTTGCAATTCGTCGGTCGGGCAGACGGGGAAGGTGTATTTTAGGCGGAAGAGTGAGTCGGTTCCGGGTCGGGTGGCTTCGTCAATGACGCATTTGATAAAGTAGTGTTGCCAATCCTGCACCGTCGTGAGCTCGTTGCACACGGCATTTACAATGTCGGCTGGGCTGGAGCCGTAGTCTAGAAGCTCCAGGCACCGACCGTCCGTCAGCGGGTCCCAGGTCGCCGCCTTCCACTCCTGCTGCCACCGCGCGCGTTTGTAGTTGACGGCCAGGCACAGGGTGGCGCGGATTGTCTGCGAGATGGCGTCGTCCATGTCATGGGTGTGCATGCGCCGGATGAGCCCGCCGTGGAGCCGTTTTTCCTCTGGCGCGTCTTCGGTGTGGAAGACGAGCGACATTGTCTCGTTGCATTTGGGACTGACTTCCTGCAGCGCGTTTAGGAGTGTCGCCTTCTTCGTATCGAGATTGGGGTTGACACGGAGGCGTTTGTTCGCCGCGTGCCGCACCGCGTGCAAAGAGCCCGGAACCGAGGGAAGGCTTGAGTAGTCGACTTCAGGCATGCTTTGCTTTCTTGGAATTCTCTACACCAACTGACGCAACACGATAGTGTTATCCTCTCTTAGCGGCTTTTCCAAGCCTCAGTCAACGACGACTCCGAGGTCTGTGTACTTTTTGAGCTCCTTGGTGGCTTCCTCGACCAGGCGCTGGTGCTCCGCCTCCTTCTTGTCGAGACTGGACTGCATCTTCTTGATGGCGTGCTGCAACTCGTCGCGGCCTGGCTCGCCTTCGTTGAGCTTGGAGAGCATCTCGCTGAGAGTGCTGATCTGTGCGACTTCCGAAAAGTCGGGAGGCCGGGACGTGAGAGTGCGGAGTTTGGTTTTCGCATCCTGTGCCTTTGGCGCCATCGCATCAAGGATCTTGTTCTTCTCGTCTTCATTTTCTTCAAAGGCGAGAACGATCCTGTCCTTTTCCTTGTTCAGCTCGCCAAGCCGCTCTGCCGCGACTTCGGACGACATGTCCGTAGGCTGCTGCATATCGCTCCGGGCGCGCTTTCCGTTGCTGCCGCTCTTGTCCGGCGAAGCCTCCGGCGAGCTGGTGGTGGTGCCGGTTGTGGTGATGGTGTACAGGTCGAGCGCAATGCCGCGGACCAGTGCCGCTCCGGCCGGCGTTTTGTGGGAGAACGTTTTGCCGTCTGGAAGCTTGGCGACAAAGGCGCGGCCATTGTGAGAAACCCCATCAAAGAGGTTGAGCTCGCCGGCCTGCAAGATGTTGCCACCGCCGATCCTTTCGACGTCCAGTCGGCAATTCACCGTGCAGTGCAGCGCTTGCGATTGTGGAATGCTGTTGACCCCGTGGTTTGGCTGCGCCGTGCGTCGCGTCTCTGCCCGCGAGGCGGGCGGCCGCCGCGGCGCGGACTTTGGCTGCTTCTTGTCGCTCGGCTCCGCACCTTGCTTGCTGCGCTCATCACTGTCAGTGGCAGCGGCAGCTTCCACCAGCATAGAAATCGGGTTGGCGCCGTCCCCGTCAACTACTTCGGCGTCGATCACCATGACAGGCCGCTGTGATGCCCTCTTCGACCTGGGCATTGGCTGTTGGTAAGAGGGCGCCGTCATCCCGTGCAGCAGCCAGTTGATGCGAGACGTGTTGGAAAACTCGTGCAAACCGAGTTTGCACGCTTCGACGTCGTCTGTCTTGCAAATGAGCCGCCAGTTTCCGACCCTGTCATGGTCCTTCTTCTGCGCCTCGAGGTAGTTCATGGGCGTCACGCCCGTCGCAGTCGAGTCAAAGCCATAGTCCTTTGTAGCAAGTATCATGAAGATGTCGTTGGGCTTGTTTGTCACATTTGCTATCACACCGCGATCGCCCATGTAGCACGTGCCCCTTTCCACACGCAGATCGTAAACAGCCAGTTTGTCTGCAGCATAGATCCATTTGTCCACGATAAATGCGTGTGCTTCCGGCCAAGAACCGAACCAGTGGACTGTTGGAGCTGCAAGCCGAGCCTGATTGCAAACGAGCTGCACCAGTTCTTCGCCCCACACCTGCTTCTCAAGCGCATTCGGACAAGCCACCCACTTTTTGTTTTCTGACATGTAATACGCGGAACTCATCCCATTTGGATTGGACGGTGGAGCCCTCGGAAGGTCATCCATGCGCCACCGCTGCCACCGCAGCTACGACCTCGTAGTTCTGTCACAGTCAGTGGCGGTATTGCTGATCGATACACTTTCATCTTGGCCGTTCTTACAACTTGTGGTGTTCTGAATTTCACCACGCGTGGCAGGATTATGAATTAGGCGCGTGAAACGGTCACTGCAAGTGGTGACATTCCATTGGTTTCACAAGACAAACACGGGCAATGCCCGACCCCCTTCCGACGCCTAAACTTACAAGCACGCCCTTGAAGCCACGCAACCCACGCAAACCGAAAAACCCGTTCATGTGCAAGCACAAGTGCAAGCGAACGGGCAAATGGCGCGGTTCTCTTTACGAAGCTCTCAAGGACGAAGAGGACAAGCGCAAGTGCAAGGCCCGGTTGTGGCCGTTTGACTGACTTGTAGTGTTTCTTAAGAACCGGGTTCTGGGTGTTGTTCGATCATATTGATGTAAAGGTAGTTTTCGCAGACCGAGGCGCTTACGAGTTTCCGCCGCGGATCGGTGAGCTTGAGCACTAGGGTGCGGCACGAGCCGGCGCCTGGCGCCACGAGCGGAAGCTTTAGGTCCATTGAGTAGGGCTCCAGCGTGCTGTACGCCTTCATGCAGCAGTCGTGGCTCACTGGATCCTTGTCCCGAGCGCGCCGCAGGTCTTCGTCGTCTTCCGAGCTGTACGGCTCGTCGGCGCCGCCTTCCTTGGAGGCTGGCGTGTACCGCTTCTCTGTAATTGCCGTTTCTACGCTGGCGTCTCCGGAGGTGTCTGACGCGTCTGTCGTCGCTGCAGTGGCCGGCGTGGCCTTGCTGAATGTAAGTTGGATTTGCGACGCCGTCGTTTTTGTCGACGAATGCGGAGCGGAGGCAGTTCCCTCTGCCTCGCGCAATTCCTTGTTTTTGCGTTTCTGGCTCGCCAGCGCCACTTTGCCCGCTTCTGGTGCCGTAAAGGGTAGCTTGTCTTGAACTGTTTTTGCGGGCTGCTCCGAGCCATCCGCGTCCTTGTGCCCTGCGTCGTCGGGCTTGGCTGTGGCCGGTGCTGACGTCGACGCTTCTGGTGCCTTTCGCTGCTTCTTGGCGCCGCCTCCGCCCCTTCCACGGCCGGAACCGGACTTGCCGCCCTTGCCGCTTGGCTCTGTCCCGTTGGTTGCAAGGCGCGTCCATTTGGGATTGGATTCGCATAATTTTTGAGGCGCACCCAAGAAGACGTAGTTGATGGACGCCTGTTTGTTTGGGTCGAAATCAGATGGAAGTCCATTGTCTGCGAGCTTGTAGAGGCTTTTCACAACGTTACTCTCAATGCCCCACAGAATAGTGGCCTCCGTGTTTGTGCTGGTGCACAGGTCGTCAAACTTCTGCGACGCGTGCCTTTCAGCTACGTCCTGAGAGGGCTTGATCTTCACGGGGAGGCACGCCATCTTGTTGGACTTGTTTAGAGTATCGACCGTCTGGCGTTCGACGTGTGGCATGTCGAAAATGAGCAGCTGCCTCAACCAGACACTCGCATGCTCATTACACATTTTTGACTGAATGGTTTGTCGTTCTTTCTTGTTTCCTTGAATGAGGTCGGACCACTCCACTTCAAAGGGTTCCAAAAGCTTCCCTTCGTCGTCGCACGCCACTCCGTGCACGCAGTCTTCCATCGGAACGCGTGTCCACATCTGTGCTTTGGACGTGAGTACAAACGGGACATCGCGTAGCGCCGGATCGACAACCGCCGGCACAAACACTCCACTGTTCTGCGCCGCCCCCTTTTTGCCGCGACCAGAGGGCGCCTCTTCTCCCTTTTGCGCGCCACTGGCGTTGGCCTGCTGTTCTCGCGCCGGTAGCTGGGCTGCGTCTTCTTCTGCCACAACGTCTGGAGGCGTGGATTTTAGACCCAATGACGCTGCCGACATTGGAGCGCGCGAAAAGTCGTTTGGTTGGTTGAGCGTTTCATCCTCTTTCTCGTCTTCGCTTTCACTGTCGCTGTAGTTTGTAGCGTCCGCCTTTCGCTTCCTTTGTGCCTTTTCTTGCGACTTGGACTCGTCGCCTTGGCTGACTGCTGCTTCTCCTTCTTCCGGTTCGTCGTCTGCCCCTCCTTCTCCTTCTCCTTCTTCTGGTTCGTCGTCTGCGCCAACGTCTTGATCTCCGTTTGGCTTTGGATCGTCGTTTGCGTCTTCGTCTTCAAATGGCGCCGGCCCGTCTACCATGAACTCATCCTCTTCGCCTTCGCCTTCGTCTTCCGAATCCGGCATCACCTGCATCTCGTCCAGTGCGCCGTCGCCAACGCTTCAAACCCTTTCCCCCGCTTCAACTTCCGCCTTAGCGCGCCCACTGTTATCTTTTAATTGGTAGCCAGCACTTGCACTGACAGCGCAACATCATTCCCACGCGTGGTCACATTTCCGGCGCTATAATTGGCGCAAAAGGACTGCAGGCCTACAGCCACAAGTGAATAGGCCGCGCACAATTCGCTTTTACAACGTAACGCTATCGCGTCCATTTCCTTGCGCTGCTGCGCATCAAACGAGCATTTTTTTGGGTCCGCCGGGGCGTCATGAGCGATGTCGCCGAGTGTCCCGTTTGCTTCGAGCGGTACTCCCAGTCGGACAGGTCTGACAAGAGTCGTAAGGTTTGGCCTTGCGGCCATGCCGTCTGTCAAGGCTGCTTTCGGGACATGGTCAGGAACGGTCTCCATCGTTGCCCGACGTGCCGCACGCCTCCCCCCGGAATGACCGAGCAGCAGGCTTCGTTGGCGGCGCAGACGGCAATTTTAGCGGAACAAGCCAGGGAAGCGGCGGCGGCAAACAACGGCGCAACAACCGGGGTGCAAAGCGTTTTGACGCACGGCGGTCGCAACTACGAGGTGATCTTCTTTGCAAGTCAGAATTCGGACAGTCGACCGACGGATGTGCTGGAAGCGTTTGCAGAGCAGGTGGCGCCGGGGCCGCGCACGCGCATGGCGGCGCGTCGGCGCCGAGAGATTGCGGACGCGGTTCCGTTTGTGGAGGGCCCACCCGAGCCGCTGCAAGGCATGGACTCTAATTGGATTACCAACGAATACTATGAAGACTTCACAGACAGCCGTTCTGAAGAACCCGCGTCTCGTCGTCAACGGTCGACTCCTTCGCCAGATCACACCGCCGGCGACATTCTAGGGCGTGGAGATCACGACATTGCCGTGCTCATTCGAGAGCTGCTGCAGCCCAGCTCACTCAATCAGTTTCTTCAAGCACGGAACGCGGTGCGGTCGAGGGAGATCACGTAAGCGTTGGTGTTTGTCGTGCGATTTTCTTGAGATATTCAAGGCGCTGTTCGGGGTCAAAGTCGAGCGCCATCTCGTCAAAATAAAGAAGTTTCCCTGGTTGATAGCTGTATGTTGAATAAACAACTTTCCCTGGTTGATAGCTGTCGGTTGTCAACCCAACAGTTTGAACCCTGCCGGAAAGCTCTTGTTCGAGTGTGTTGATCTCTTCTTTTTGCTGAGCAGTCTTGCCAGCTCGGCTTTGGGGCGCCAGTCCCGACTCTTCCTCTTCTTCCTCCTCTCCGTCGGTGCTCAAGTCGGTGTTTGCCATGCCTTTTTTTGAAGGTTTATAAAGCCTAGCCGCAACTGTTGCTTTGAGCGGCCACGCGTGGCCTCTTAGCGGATCGTTACCAAAAAAAACTCCAGCGACATCCCCCGGAGCTTGGTGGTTAAGCGTGTGGCCCTAAAGGCGCAGTCCACGGGTTCGAATCCCGTCGGGTGTATTTGTTTTTTGTGAGGTCTGCGGCGCCTCTGAAAAGAACCCCATTACACACACCTTAAACACGCCGCACGGGAATGAGCTGATTCTTGTAGGACTCTCCTCTGAGGCCGGCACGATTGCAAAAGAAGATTGCGGCCAAGCCAATCAGAGCGATGATCACCGAGATGGCAATGGGCAGCACAAATCGGAACAGGATGGCGTTGATGACGTGTTCGGGATCGGGTGGTGGCCACGGCGGAGGCGGTTGCGGCGGTGGAGGCGAGGGCGGCGGCGGCGAGGGCGGCGGTGGCTGGAGCGGCGGCTGCGGCGGGTGCGTTGGCGGCTTGGGCGGTGGCTGTGGCGGCGACGGCGGGACGGGCGGGCAGGGGTGGCCAGGCGGCGGCCCCGGCGGTGGCGGCTTGACGGGCGGCGGCGAAGGCGGCGGCGGTTTGGGCGGCGGCGAAAATTGAGCCGCGAGGCCGACTCTCAAGTGGACGGTGGTGTCCTGGTTGTATAGGTCTGAGTCGCTTTCGATTGTCGTGGTCACGGCGCTGAAGATGTCAAGGTCGTACGACGCTCCGGCGGTGCCCGTTGCAGTAAAGGTCTGTGTTTGCTTCCAAGCATTGGTGTCGTTGCCGTCCCAAGTAAACACCGACGGTTCGAGTGTTAGCCGCGGCGACGCAGACGTTAGACGCAGCGTGAGCGTCGCAGCAGAGCCATCGCTTTTCAAAAGCGGACAACAGGGAGTGGCATTGAACGCCACCGGAAAGCCGGGGACTACAGTGGCGTCGTTGGGTGCAAATTCAATGTCTGGAAAGTGATCTGCCCTCACCAACACAACCCCTACGACTGCAATGAACAGTCGCCGCATGTGCCTATTACACTTGGCGTCTGAAAACACTTGCTTATCTGCTACACGCAAAAGTATTGTGCGGCTCTCTCTCTTATTGCGTGACCCACTTGTCACACAAAGAGCTCACTCGCCCTCTCCGTTTTCCTCATCGGAGTTGTCTTCCTCACTCTTGTCTCCTTCTTCCTCCTTGTCTTTGCCCTGGGTCCTTGCCTTCTTGCGGGACTTGTCGTTGGGCTTGCGGTCGCGCATGCCGGCCTTCTTGCCGTACATTTCAAAAAAGGCGCCGCGCTCCTGTTCGTACCGCTTCTTCTCGACATTGGCCATCTCTTCAAACTTGGTACGGACCTCATCCGTCTCGTGGTGCTCGTAGTAATTTCCGAGGCACGCCATGGCGCCCTTTTCGCCAAGGTTGGTGGCGCCAGTCGTCGCTTGCCAAACTCCATTCCACTTGGTCGCCTTGAGAAACTTCTTGCGAAACTCCAGGTCCAGCAAGCAGCCCTCGTCGCCCTCCTTCGGGTCATCCTTGCCAGCGTAGATCTTCTTGCTCATCTCACGGCAGTACAGCTGCTTCTTTCCCGCCGGCGCCTTGGGACGGGCTTCGCGAGGCGGCATGTTGCGGCCGCTCTTGTTGGTGAGAAGCAATGTGCGTCCGCCTTCGTAGTCGGACATGTGGCCGTTGTTCATGGACATGCCCTTGCCAATGTTGGTCACTGTGGTCTCAAACGCCTTGGCCTGGCTTTCATTGGCCTTGCGCAACTCGGCGACGGTGGCCTCAAGGCTGGCCACTTTCATCATGTTCTCCACATCCTTCTTGCTGTAGATCTTGGCATCTTCCTCTGCCTCTGTGTTTGAAGGCGCGGTCGACGTCCTAACACTCTTGCCGCGTGACGCCATTTTGGACGCGCGACCGGGTGTAGAAGGGGGGTTGTGTCGGCAGAGTCGGACTCTGCCTTTTATTCTACTGGCTTCAAGGTTGTCTTCTAAACTCTCACAAACGGGTCGGGTCTCTCTAGGTCACGCAAAGACTACCACGCGTGGCAGCGTTGTCGTAATCAATGCCGCAACTAAGTGTCGTGGTAGGTTAGTAGCAACTGCTGCGCCGAGCGATCTTCGAGTTCCAAGGTGGTGCCCAGTATCTGCATAAATTGTGCTGCAGGAACATTGCTCTGGCCATCCGCGGGTTGGTCACACTCGCCCCGCAAGACGTCGGTTGTAGCTCTGTAAACGTAATAGCTAAAATTAGTCCACTGCTTGGACGTTTCGCCTCCGAAGGCTTTGTGTGCCGCTCGCGCGCGAAAAAAGCCGCCCAGCAAACGAATCCACCTTTCGGGGCCTTCGTTGATCGACGCGACGATTTGTCCAATTGTAGCATTCTCGGACACCTTCTTTCGGGCTATTATGAAAATCATCATCAGCAGCAATGTTGCAGTAGCGAAGTCTGTTTGTTGTTCCGTTGGCACCATGCTCGAGTACCAAGGGGTGTTTTTGACTGGAGAATTATAGGTTTGCGCGTGCCACCCATTCATAAACGTCATGAACTCCTTGTCTAATGTCCAAGATGGGTTGGTACCAAAACCAATGCCGGCACTCAAAAGA
This sequence comes from Rhodopirellula sp., assembly GCA_002698965.1. GTDB lineage: Bacteria > Planctomycetota > Planctomycetia > Pirellulales > Pirellulaceae > UBA721. The sequence goes on from PAAT01000022.1 coordinate 9,110, forward strand.
GGAAATTCTTCCCGATCGTTTTTAGCCATGTTTAAGCGCCTTTTGATGGCGCCTGCAGCGCTGCTCCACCAGTCTTGGACCTCCGGTACGAGTGTCACTGCCTTCCTGACTTGTTTTCCAAGGTTGGTCAGAAGGTTGATTGCGGCCGTCGGTGACGAAAGTTCGGGACGGAGAATGAAAGCGCTGAGCGCAGCCAAGATCGCCCCTATACCAGCCGTCACCTGCTGAGCGAGCAAGTAATACATGTCCTTGTCGCAGTAATTGCAATCAAACGTCTTTTTCACACACGTGCCCGTACGTTCGCCGGCGGCCAGGACTTGTCGAAGGCGGAAGCCGCCATCGGGTGCGGCACGCGGCCGTGGCGGCGGGCGGCGCGGCAAGGGCGTATCCGACCGAGTCGACATGTGCAATGCAAAATGGCACTGCCACACTTAGTCTCACACGTGACACGGTCTTATCAAAACTGACACGACGTTACACGTGCTCGTCAACGGCGCCTAAATGGCCCGCCTGGCATGAAAGCCCACCCGCTCAAATCCGGGTACGGCCGGTTGGGCTGCTGTCTTGGCATTCCAAGCACCGATTGGCCGATCATCGCGTCTGTGATGTTTTCTCCGGTTGCTAACCGCGCGTTGCGCTCTGTATACAGTGCGTCGTAATCAGCATTACGTTGAATGTTCAGCGCACCAACACGGCGCGAATAGACGGCGGCGGCGCTCGTCAAACGCGCCATGGCAATGCGTGCTTGCTTGGCATTCGTGTGGATTGCAAGCTGGCTGACGTACATTGCCGACACGCCGGTGGATGCGCGAGCTTGCACTAGAAGGTAACCCGCAACCTCTGCAAACCGGGTCGTCAGAGTGGCGCAGCCGCCTTCGACGCAGTCCCACAACGACACGCGCGAGACGCCAATCCCGCTGAGCTCCACGTTGAGCCGCTCGTGGGCAACACGAATTGCGGACACGGCGTCGGCTCGCATGGACACAAAGTAGGAGTTGCTGGGGTGCGACAGCTCTTGCAGCGACGCCGACGACGACGCGACGTTGGCAAGCATAGACTGCTCCAGCGAGGTTTGAATCTGCTGACCAATGCCCGACAGCCCTGACAGAATGTCGACGAGCTTCGTTTTTTCTGCCCCGTCGTCGCCTAGCATGTTTCGCATGGTCACGCTCGCGTCGAAAAATGGCCGTCCGGATTCGCCCGACGCCAGGTCACGCAGCTGCTTACGGGCGTCATTGTCGATCACCACAAAGTGGTCGGTTTGGTCGTCGGTGCGCTCCTTGTCAATGATCAGGGTCGAGTTCTTGAGCATTGACGCAACAACCGTCTCGACAATCTTGGCTTGAGTGTCCGCCACGCGCTTTGCAATCATGGTTCGCTGCTCGCTGATGTCTTTTGCCGTCTTCAGCGCTTGCTCGTCAGCCAT
>PAAT01000023.1 GCA_002698965.1 Rhodopirellula sp.
CGCGGAAGCTACGGAATTGATCTTATTGGGGAGTACGGTTTTCCCACCTTTGCACGTGATCTTGTCTACGAGCCGTACAAGCACGGTGCGTCAGCGACCGACGTGGCACGGGTGATTAAACTCGGTATTAACGGGACAAAAATGCCAGCTAGCGTTACTCTAGACGACAAACAATTAGCTAATTTGACTCGTTATGTAATTTCACTCCAAGATCCGAAACCACCTTCTCTTACCAATGCCGAGCGATATCAGCGTGCGATTGGCAATCTCGACAAAACCCCTTAAATCGGCGTTTGCTCAGATCGGTAAATCTAGTAAAATCCGATCGATATTATTCCGCGTCTAACATTTTGCGAACACAGCACCTTCTCCGATGGGAGGCTCATCAGACTATGGACTCGTTACGGATTCTACATACCGGCGATTGGCGGCTTAATTTCCCTTGTCAGGGAATAGCCTACTATCCGGAGAATCTGACGTCTTCATTGTCAAATTCTTCAATAGAGAGCGTAGAACGCATAGTCGATTTCGCCATTGGCGAAACGATAGACATCATGGTAGTCGGCGGAAATACACTCAACCCCTTACTCGCCGGTCCAGCCGATTTTGTCTTCTTATCCCAGCAGTTGGAACGCTTGGAACGGGCGGAGATCCCGGTAATTTGGAATTGGAGTTGGCATGACCGCAGGAACCAATGGCCAAGGTGTTTTAAATGGCCGAGCAATGTCCACCAGATTATAGGAGATACTCCTCAAACCATCACACTTGACGTTACGGACAAGGATCCAGTTACTTTCGTGGGGATAGAGCTAACGTCTTCGCAGCCAATCTCTTTTTCATGGTTCGAGGGTCTGGAGCTCAATGGCGTTGTTTTTGGTGTCGGTTACGGATTGATTGGCGACGACGAACCAATTCCGGCGAATCTGAACAATTGGCTTCTGTCCGGTAAGCCCTATGGTGTTTCCTCGCAAAATGAGCCGCTGCAAGTTTATAACGCGGGTAGCCCACAAGGACGGTCTCTAGAAGAAACGGGGCCTCACGGCGCCGCGCTGCTGGAATACTCGCTTAGTGGCGAAATTGATTGTCAGTTTATAAACACTTCCAAGGTGGAATACGAGTCAATTTCAATAGATGCTTCTGAGGTAGATACTGCAGAGTCGCTTGCTACGGTGGCTAAGGAACAATTAGCTTCGCGAACTTTTGACAAAAGTATTATTTACGTCATTGAACTAATATTAGTGAACTCAAATTGCAACCTTCACAGCCTACCTTTTGTTGAGCATTACGATGACTTCCGCAAACACTTACAACGCTCCATGACAGAAGTCTCCCCAGGACTGATTTTAAGTCGTCTGTCTCCCTTGCACGTGGACTCCGACACCCGCTGCTTTGAAGAAGAGATCTTGGGGGAATTCTTATTTGTAACATCCGAATTAAAGGAACGAGGGTGGGATACTTTGAATCTGGCTTTAAAGATCCCCGATCAGCCTGAAGCCGACTGGACAAGAATACACGACGATCTGTCTGGACTCCAAACGATCCTATCTGCCGAAAGTCTCGGCAAGAATCTACTTGGCCGTCAAGATAAGGATGCGGCGTAGTGAAACTGACGGATATCAAGATCGATAATTTTGGAGTATGTCAGGAGCTCTCCTTTCCAGATATTAGTACAGAAATTGTTGTCATCTTCGGACCAAACGAGGCGGGAAAGACGACGACGATGGATTTCATCCGGGATACCCTTTTTGGGCCGAATGCAAGCGACCTACGATCTTTACAAACCGTCAGGGAAGTAGCGCCCGGCGGTAGCATACTTTGTATCGACACCGAGGGTAACCATTGGGATATACGTAGACAGTACGGAGCGGAAATGTCGTTAGAAGTAACGATTAATTCTCAACTGTACCCCGCCTCAACTCTAAATCGCGACCTACTTGGCGGCCTTGGTCCCGATATATTCAATAATGTGTTTACGGTTGGCCTTGGAGAACTACGCCAGCTACACCAATTAAACGATACTGAGGCTGCGGACTTTTTATACGACATGACGACTGGATTCGACCGAGTCTCTCTGGGAGCGATTTTACGTCGGATCTCGAAGAATAAAACTGCAATCCTCGATCACCAGGGTAATGGGGAATTAACCCTGCTCCGTGAGACTAAAGAAAAAGTCAAAACGAAGCATGATCTTGCGACGTCGCAACTAAACGAGTGGATAGCGTGCCAAAATACCATCCATTCGACCGAAGCGGTACTTGCTGACCTGCAATCCCGGCGCGACACTCTCAGGACCGAACTCAGTACGTTGGAATTATCTTTGAGGGTTTATGAAACCATTAAAGGCGTGAAACGATTGGAGGATTGGCTCACAAATAATCAGCACGCGGGCACTTTATCCAATGAAGACACTTTCCGCCGACTTGATCAAATTTTGCAATCTGCCCGTGAGAGCGAACGACTCGGAACACAAATAAAAGCGCACGATCGACGGCTACTCGTCTTAAAAGAGGAGCGTGCCGCGTTAGAGAAACACATCATTTCCCAGGATCTTTGGCTCCGTATCCGCGCATTCACCGAAATGGTACCCTGGATTAGCTCCATGCAACGTCAGCTAGGGGAATACGAATCCGCACCTGCAACCCAACGAACGACGTCCGACGTTAACGCGGGCACCTTATTGGCAACTGACGTGGACATTCAGTTGCTCGACCAACGACTACTCAAGAAATTAAGGTACCCGGCCAGGCGACTCAAGGCCGCTAAACAACGCCTTGAAAAAGCGGTAACGGAAACACAGGAGTTACAACAAAGGATCTCAACGGCTGAAAGATCTTGGCTAGAAGACCCCAACTGGGATAACGTGGAAAGTGCTCCGAATATTGCCAGTCCGGTGATTGCTATCGCCGATGAGTACGCAGCCTGCAAACGAAACATTAAAGATTTACGTGTCCGCCTTAATCACAGAGAAGGTGATGTTAGCTTAAGTCTTCCGCAATCGGAGGATAAGCCCACTGGCCGTGAGCTTGGCAACTTATTGTTTTGCGCTATTGTTTTTTCGACAGGCGGTTCGTTACTCGGCATGGGATTATTATTCCCTGCCACCTTTGGTCTCTCAACGGGCGCGGCGATCTTTTGCGCTCTATTGGGACTCATTGCGGTCGCCGGTGGTGTCTTTGGTCAATGCCAGGACGCAATCAGGCGCCGACGGCGCACAGAGTTGGAAGCCCGAGCGCAGGAATTCCAACGAAGCCGCACACCGCATGCAGATCCGCGGAAACTGATTGACGAAATCCAGACCGAACTTCAAATTTCGCTTAATACACTTGCACAACTTAGCAATCTGAAAAAGCAGGCTGCGTCAATTGAGCGACTCAGGATTTCTCTTGAAACCAGCAGGGACCGAATCAGCAATTTATCCATGTTAGTCGACGAGTCCCAGGCGGATTGGATCGACCATTTGCGGCAGGCGGGCATTCAAGCGGTGTTAACCCCCGCTGAATTATATGAAGCGGTTAAACGTGTTGACGACTTCCATAATACCCAACTCAAGCAACTCGACCAACAGTCACTACAACTAAGGCATAAAACGGAACTAGCAGAATTGGAGGAGCGTTTAAATGTGCTATTACGCGAAATGCCTGGAAATACCGACACCTTGTGCCTGAAAGAAAAGCTGGAAACTCTCGCCTCCATAACATCACGGCAACAACGGTATCGTGAAGATCAATGTGAACTAGACGCCGAGATTGACGTAACAAGCAAACAGTTATCTAAATGCTTTAGCAAAATGGCTGCCTTGACGAGGGATTTAATTAACCAATATGCGAGCGTTGGTGTTAAAGATCTTCGCGGCTTGGACCAATTGTATAGAACGATTACTAAATGGCGAGAGAGCTACTCCCAACACGAGGAATTCGAGCAGTCTCTTCAGGACTCCGCGAGGAAGGCAGGCATCCCGCTTGCATCGATCATGGAACTGGCGGAGTTGCCGCTAGACGAAGTCGAGAGCCGATGGGGGGAAACTGATTCGGCGTTAGATAATACCAATCAACTTATCAATAACACTCATGAAACACTTGGGCGGCTAAGAGCAGAATCCAATGAACTTGGGCATGATGAACTCTTAGCGCGTTTGAGGTTTCAGAGCGCGGCTGTGGACGCACAAATCCATAAGCTGGAGGAATGCTGGAGAGTCTGGGCTACCTGTGAAGATATTAGCCAACGTGTGCGAACCATTTATGAAACCCAACGGCAGCCTGAGACCCTGAGGGACGCAAGTCAATGGCTGGAAGAAATCACGTCGGGTCGGTACGTCCGCCTCTGGACTCCACTTGGAGAAGATCTCCTATACGTCGACGACGCACAGGGCCAATCCTGGCTTATCGAAACCTTAAGTCGTGGCACACGCGAATCAGTCTATCTCAGCCTGAGGCTCGCATTAGTACGATCCTATCAACAAGACGGTGTTGCTCTACCACTTATCCTTGATGATGTGTTCGTAAATTTTGACTTGTCCAGATTGAGAAATGCTGTTAACGCTATCAAACGCTTTTCCGTTGAAGTGGGACAAGTACTTTTTTTCACATGTCATGCTCATATTGCAGCACTATTCGAAGACATCGGCGCGGACATTCGTCCGATCGAGAGGCCTTCCGAAATTAGAGCTCCACACCTGCCAAAACTCGCCTATGTGTATGAACCACCGAGCCATCAAAGTTCAAAGCAAATTCCTTCACCATCAAGTGTCCCCTCCGAAACCGAAGTAGCTGAAACCGAGTCTAGCGAAATCGCTCATTCTGAGGATGTCCCTGATACTTACGACGGCAGCACAGACCCATTCAATGAAAAACCAACTGACCGTGATCTTGCCGCTTGATGACGGCAAAACTTCTTGCAATAAGGACATGACATGAATTCCGTTGCTTTCCTTTTGGCCACCAGCCTTCTAGGCGTAGACTATCAGGTCACCGACATCGATGGCGAGTTAACCTATGTCATCCGTATCGAAGAAGCAATCGCCCAAGAATTAGTGAATGGATTTACCGTAAGCAGTACGATTCCTGCTGAACACTCTGATCTCCGGAGAATAAAAATAGAAATTGTTGGTGAAAGCCAAGGAGAAAACAGAGAATTTTCACCACCTTCTTTAATTCCGGATCAGTCCATTGTCCCTGAGTCCACCGAATCTATAATATCGGCTGAGATAAACCTAGAACCGGAAGTATTCGCATTTCCTAACTTACGCACTAATCAATCGCATAAAGCCGCCAAAACACTACCGAGTGCCGAACTGATACCAGCGTTCGATCCTCAAACACAAAAGACGGATCCCTCTGATTTAACCAACGACGATTTGGTGAAATCCGCGACGAGCTTCATCCTCATCCCCGAAGAATCAGCAACTGACACGACTATTCCAAATCCATCGCCATCAGGTGCATCACAGTCGGAGTCGAATGATCTAGACCAGACGGATGGCAGTTCAAAGACTCCGCCTGATCTTATCAAAACTCATCAAGATGAATTTATTGCTTTGGCATCGACCAGTGGCACAGCCAGCAAGCCCAAATCGCCATCGCCTGATGCGGCCGTTGATTCGGCCTCGTTGACGTTATTGCTACCACTTCTATTCTCCATAACACTAAATTGTTTCTTAGTGTTCCATGTGATTCAACGCTGGAGAACCTGAGTCGATCGTGTTCTATTCCGCTGTGTCAGGCTGAGTTTCCAACAGGATTGGGCTGTCATCGAGTGGTGAGTTATCCAGCAGATTATCCAATTCTTCTCCGTCAATCGTCGACAATTCGCGATGCAAAATATTCAGAAGCGTCTGAAGAAACACGACCACCATCGGACCTGTCAGAATACCGATCGGCCCAAGAGCCTGCACTCCGCCGACTACGCTCAGCAATGCAAACATCGGATGCAGTTTCGAGGTGTTCTGTAGAACCATAGGTTTTATGATGTTGTCAGAGAGGGATACCGGACCAAGGCCCCAAATGAGTAGAAAGATGCCGTAGCCCGTCTTGTCAGCAAAGAGAATCAGCCAAATCGCGGCGGGGAACCAAACGACGGCTGCCCCAACAAATGGCACCATCGCTAATAACGTAGCCGCAAATGTTAACAGTAGTATAGAATTCAGGCCGGCAATCCAAAAACCAATTCCCGCAAGCACCCCCTGTGCCAGGGCAGATAACACTGTCGCCAATACCACTGCCCGGCTTATGCTTACGAACTCGTCTATTAGCATTTTCTCATAGTCGGATTTTAATGGTGACAGTTTAAGGATCGTCTGGATCATTCCTCGACCATCAACGAGAAAAAAGAAAACCGCGATAAGCATGATAACGATACCGGCCAAGAGCGAGATAAAATACCCAACAGTATTTGCACCGGCCTGCAGGATTCGTTTTCTACTTTCACTATTTAGTAGGTTGTCTGATATTTCGGTGAGTTCACGCGGACTTGGGTTGGCAGTATCAATTAGGGCTTCTTTCAAAGTTCCGCCCAAATAATCGGTCCGAAACAACGCGAAAGCTTCCCTTAGTTTTATTCCCCCATCGAGGATCTCTGAAATATCGAGTTCTATCGAAGTATCTGTAAGGTTTTTGAGAACATCGCAATAATTACTAAACGACCTCTGTACAGAAACTTTTTGCTCTGCGACTTTGATTTTCGTTTTTTTCTCATTCAGCCGACGCAGAATACCGCTAATGGCGTTTGTATCTTCTTTCAATACTGTATCATCAACGAGTTCTTCAATTAAGGATTGAGTGCTCCGTATAGCTTCCTCGTTGGGGATCTCTAGTCTGAAAACCTTTCGGAAATCACCAATTGATTCAGCAAGATAACCCGGAGTAATGTTTTTTAACACGCGACTACCTTCCACCGTCGCGTACGTCCCCGCAATGATAATTGGCAACAGCACGACTACCCCTACAATACTCGTTGTCATCGCGGCTGCCACATTGGTTCTGCCGTTAAACCTTTTTAATATCCGTCTATGCATCGGTGAAAAAATCACAACTAGTACCGCGGCCAAGAATAATGGTAAGACGAAGGACGCCATGACCCGATAGAACAGCACACCGATGAGAACGATAATCGCCAAGAGTACCAAGAACGAAATTAGCCGGCGCAATTTGTTGGTTTCCATAATGTCCTCAGCACTTTTAACGTCAGCGTAATATTAATGGGGTAGAATAAACCGCGGGCGTTTGCAAAGCACACAAGTACTACGCGCGTCGTATTCCCTTCACACCTTTTAGCTTAGCATGAGCGCAAAAAACAACCAAATAAGTAAACCCGCATTAATCCGGCTGCTAAAACTGTTCGTCTTTGCATTGGTAGTCTTAATGATTGGTCGCACCATTTCGCGGTCCCTAGATGACTTTTCTGATTTTGATCTAACTGCTGCAAAGCTTAATATACCAGTCCTATTAATCGCAGGCGTGCTTTACACGTTGGGCCTTTTTTGTTTTGCCAGCGTGTGGCATATCTCGTTGAGAATATTAGGACAATCACCTCGTTTCCTTGAATCAGTAGCCTCCTATTTCATCAGTCAGCTGGGAAAATATGTTCCAGGCAAAGCCTTAGTGGTCATTATCCGTAGTGAACGCGTGAGGTCTGAGCGGACGGCGTTAGCGCCGGCGGTTACGGCAGTCTTCGTTGAAACATTGGCAATGATGGCTGTTGGCGCGCTCCTCGCAAGTTTCATTATCATCGTAACGGGCATTTACAAAACCAACGATGTCCTGCTTTGGATTAGTATCAGCCTGACTGGCTTGGCAGGCATCCCCTCTATTCCTGCAGTTTTTCGTAATGTGATCCGATTTATAACAGTTCGATCCACCAAATACGACAGCCTCGGCACAAACATCACGAACCTTACCACCAAGAACATGCTCCCAGCCTGGTGCCTCCTCTGTCTAGGTTGGTTGCTTCTGGGAGCAAGCATGTATGCGTGTATAGCGGCGTTACCAATTACTTTATTCGACGTGCCGCTGACTTTATCCGATTGCGGATTAGTTACCGCGAGCGTGGCCCTGGCAATGGTTGCGGGATTCATTTCGTTACTTCCTGGCGGCGCTGGCGTACGGGAATATATTATCCTGAGCTTACTGGCGTCCAATTTCGGGGTGGTCGTAGCAACAGTTTCGGCTTTGCTGTTAAGAATGACTTGGCTGGTTGCAGAGATGCTTTTTGGCGTTGTATTCTATATATTAATGAAACGTTCATCTACCAATAAGATCTAGCATTATGCCCTACTTATCTGCTGTAATTCCCGTTTACAACGAAGAAGAAAGCCTATCGGAATTACACCGTCAGGTTATGTCGGTTTGTCACGCTAACGGCTATGAGTATGAGATCATATTTATTGATGACGGGTCGACAGACAACTCGTGGCGCGAAGTTCTCGCCATGCAGTCAACCGATGCTAGTGTCAAGGGTATTCGATTCAGAAAGAACTTTGGAAAGGCCGCAGCACTAAACGCGGGATTCAAGCAGGCAGAGGGCGATGTTGTCTTCACTTTGGACGCCGATCTACAAGACGACCCAGCTGAAATCCCTCGGTTTCTAGAAAAACTGGAACAAGAGAATTTAGACGTAATAAGTGGGTGGAAAAAACGCCGTCTTGATCCCTGGCATAAGGTTGGGCCGTCCAGAATTTTTAATTGGATGGTCAGTAGACTAACGCGAGTTAAATTACATGACCATAACTGCGGTTTCAAATGTTACAGAAAAGCCGTCCTGTCAGAAGTCCAACTCTATGGCGAGTTGCACCGTTTTGTCCCCGTGCTAGCCTCGGCCCGTGGGTTTCGTGTTGGCGAGATTGTCATTAATCACCGAAAACGTCTTTATGGCCAATCAAAATATGGAATCCGGCGTATCGTGAAGGGATTCCTTGACCTTCTTACGGTTTATCTCCTCACCGGATTTGGGCATCGTCCGCAACATTTTCTCGGAACCCTTGGATTAGCCTGCTTTGGTGCATCTGGTTGTATCACTTTGGGATTGGTAGGAGCGTGGTTCCTAGATCGTCTGGGAGACCAACCACCTAGTTTCCATCTCCATGAACGAGCCATATTCTATCTCGCGTTATTCGGTATTGTCATCGGGATTCAATTGATTACAACAGGCTATTTAGCCGAACTCGTCACAAAGCATACTGCCAAGGACGACGAGATTTATGCAGTCCGCGAGACCGTTGGTTTGAATGCTAACTCTTCAGGTCACTAGCTGAATACGAAGTTGCAGGAGTCCCAACTTGATAGAGACGCAAAAACGAGAAACACTTCCGCGGTTTGCTCGGTTATTGATCCTGTTAGGCATCTCGCTTATTGCCTTACGACTTTGCCTTTGGCACGTACACTTCGATAAAACTGATAAACGCGACCTAAAGTTCCTCGAGAAAAGGGAAGCCGTCACGGGTATGCATTGTGCCAATGACCGCAGTCGATGGTCAACTGTCGTTGCTTTGGTACACCACGGAACGTTTGCGATCGATAAAATCGATCGATTAAGGGGAAAAGCGGGCAACTGGGGAACGATCGACAAGGTTTACCATATAGATTCGAGGGGCACGGAGCGATTCTACTCCAGTAAGCCTCCCCTATACAACCTGTTACTAGCCGCTCAGTATTGGCTGCTGAACAAAACGACTGGTTTAAATATTCTCCAACAACCTCTGAAAGTAATTAAACTCTTAACCTTCCTTAACCAGTCCTTGCTTTTCATCACTATTATCGTCCTACTTGCGCGTATAGCAAAGCCGCTTCTTACGGACAAACGACTCTACGCGCTTTATCTATTCGCAATTATTTTCGGTACGTTTCTCAGCACCTTCGCTGTCACCATAAACAACCATATTCCGGCAGCACTTTTCTCCCTTCTGACAGTCCTTCTATGTCGAAAATTAACAGTTCAGCCCCATTCTTCAGTCGGATATGCGTATGTTGGATTTTCCGGTGCCATGGCCGTCACATTTGAACTTCCCGCACTTGCGTTTCTCGGTCTCATCGGTATTTGGTGCTTGGCACTCGACTATAAGCGTGCACTGTTGTTTGGGCTTCCCGCAATCCTATTAACTTTTGGCGTCTATCTCGGGGTCAACAAAATAGCACATAATTCATGGCGCCCACCCTACGCCCATCGGTCTGACGGCGAAGTTGTTGAGGTCCTAAGTTTTGAAGATGGAAACTCACTTATCCAAGGCGAGCTACCGGATAACCTTGATCTTTTGAGCGAATCGATGCCCGGAATGGGTAATTATCGCATCGAGGAACACCCTACTGAGGGCCGATGGCGGATCTTTGATTTCTCCAACAATGTAAGATATGCCCTAGTTCGCAGTGAATCTACGTACGAAATACGAACATGGGATAACTGGTACGATTACGAGGTAGATGGACGCAGGAGTTATTGGCTTCCTGGAGAGGCTGCTGGGGTAGACTTAGGAGAGGCTTCTAGAATTACGTACCTATTCCATATCGTGATTGGTCATCATGGTTTTTTCTCGCTCACCCCCATCTTCATCTTCTCGTTTTTTGCCATGATCAAACAATTAAAGGTGAGTGACTCATTCTGGAAACCGCTCGCACAGATCACCTTGGCAATGACGGCTGTATTGTTCATTTTCTATACACTACGCCCGCTCCAAGATCGTAATTATGGGGGAGTGGCTAGTGGGTTTCGCTGGATGTTTTGGCTAGTGCCTTTTTATTGCCTCTTTTTAGCCCACGGTATTTTGAGAGTCCGCAAATCGTTTTTCTTGCTAGTGCTACTGCTTGTCGCGATTTTATTTAGCGTATATTCTGCGCATCATGCATTTCTCAATCCGTGGCAAAACCCGTGGCCCTATCACGATTAGGGTTTCTAATAACGACTCGCGAGCTGCTTCGTGGCAGTTGCCGTTTTCATTCTGTATCGTTATAATATCAAACTCTTGAGGCATATTTTCAGCTTATCGGAGCCTCATCCTTCGGAACAATGATGGGCAGATTTTCTGCTCACTACTTAGTGAATTTGTAATGTCACAAACTACCTTTTTCGTAAAAGAATGCCCTACTTGTGGACGCAACCTGCAGGTACGTATCGAATACCTGGGTAGAGAAATGATGTGCAATCATTGCGGTGGGGACTTCGTCGCCGATGACACCCTCCATGGAAAACCCGACGATCCCGCTGAGACAATCATCGCGAGGATCGATGAATTGCTAAAGAACAGTGAAATGCCCGGCAAACCTCGCTAAGAGCACTGCAAGTTCAACCGTCGCCGTCCGAGATCAGTTTTTCCAAATCGGTGAAGAAGTTGGGATAGGTCTTCTCGCAGCACATGGGGTCGTTAATAGAAACGTCTTTTATCATC
>PAAT01000024.1 GCA_002698965.1 Rhodopirellula sp.
CAAAATAGGATTTAATGGTTCTTTAGAATGTTCGTTGACTGTGGCAACTAATCGGAGGATCCCAATGATTCCGCGTATCGACGTACGATTCGGTCCGGCAAGAATGATAAGCTGGGCCCCGTCATGATCCCCTAGCGCGTTAAAAGTCTTACCGGCATCGTCGCCCGTCACGGCGGAGACCTTAAGTTTGGGTAGCGTCTCTCCCGCTTGTGGACCGGAAAACACTTGCTTACTGCCATCAAGTTTAAACTCTTTGGGGTTCTTTATAGCGAACGCTAGTCTGTAATCTTGTTGTTGTGGTTGCGTTTTCTTTTCTCTGGCAAGTGTGCTACGAGCGATGGCCGCTTCTTCCGCGGATAACGTCCCATCTTTATCCTTGTCAAATCGTTTGACAATTTCATTTCGTTTTTGATCAGCTGACTGAGTCTTTGTCCTGCCTTCAGACTGAGCAAGTGCAGTGCTAGATGTTAATGCAACAAACAGAATAAGAAGAAGTTTCATGGTTACGGTTCCGTGTTATAAAAAAGCCCGGTGGCTTAGTGGTTGGTGGTAAAGTCCTTAGAGGCCAATAGGCCCCAAATAAAGTCTTCGAGGAAATCTAAGCGGTCATCTGCCGACGCTTGCAATTCGAGCTGTCCAACCCAATAACTTGACTCATTGATAGTAGGAAATCGATTATAAGCCGCTAGATAGTATTCAGTTATTATATCAATTGGGGCGGTATTAGCTTTTACCAAATCCGATAATCTGCCATCGTTACGGCTGATTCTACCGTTAAGAAATTCCCCGTTAAAGTAGTGTAATTTTTGTGTCAGGCCACTTGCGCCATTACCTTCTGTTTCACAAGATTCCTCACGGCCACATCGCCCTAGGACGTCGAGTGTTCTAGAAGCGACAGTTGGGCTTATTAATTCAACAGCCCGCGTGCCTAAAGGTAGATCTCCATATTGGGCGGGTACGCCGAGGACGTCGGTAACGGCATCCGCATGTACTGACGGATGCAAGGGCACTCTAAGGTTGTGTGAGTAGAACTGGGTATCATATCTGTTCGATTGGTTCGCTTTACCGCTTCGCTGATATCCGGCGCTAGAAGCGATCGTTTTTAGAATGTGCTTAATGTCGTATTGACTGCTGACGAATTCACGCGCTAGCTTATCCATTAATAAGGGATGTGTAGGCGGGTTGGTTTCGCGGAAATCATCCACTGGTTCAACGAGCCCCCGGCCCATCATGTGTTTCCAAAGCCGGTTTACCAGCGCTTTCGCGAAGTAGGGGTTTCCTTCATCGGTTAGCCAGTCAGTAAACTCTAATCGCGGGTCAGGACTGTCTAATGGGATGGAACCCCCGCCAGGGAGCTTGGGTATGGCGGGCTCTAAAGTTAAGGGATGAATTGTGGTACCGGTCTTGTTTACCGTAACGCTTTGGGTAATATTCAACTTTGCAAAAATTGCCGCCAGACCGTGATAATCATCCTGAGTCCAGTGATCTAGTGGATGATTATGGCAGTTAGCGCATCGGAGTCGTGTACCCATTAGCAGTTCACTAGCGAATTCCGCCTGTTGCCGTGCATCAGGCATCGTTCGATAAAAATTTGCCGGGCCGACTTCATAGGCATCTCCGCTCGCAAGAAGCATCGTGGTTACAAGGGTCTTATAATTAACTCCGCGTTCAATCTGTGAAGATAGCCACTCAAAATAAGTATTTGCCCCTTCGGCGCCCAATTTCTGTGGACGTATTCGAAGTAGTTCTGAAAAGTTATAAGCCCAGAATATATTAAATTCTGACGAATCCAGTAAAGATTCTATGATGCGTTCGCGTTTGTCTGGCTTAGTAGATTCGAGGAAACTGCGAACGCGCGACACCGACGGAAGCCGGCCGGTGAGATCCAGCGACAAACGACGAATAAACTCCCCGTCGGCGCTCTGTAGGGATGGGGTAATGCGTAAACTTCGAAGTTTAGCATTAAGTTCGGAGTCGATGAAGTTATAGACGGGAGGATCGTTAAGCGGTTCTGTTGTGGAATTGAGTGGAATGAGGAATTCGATGGGTTTGACCAGAGTAAGGTAGCGTGCGGTAACAATATGACGCCCCCGGCGATGGGGGATTAAGCGAAATTCGTTGTCGACGACCTCAACAGCAGACTCGTCTTCAGGCTCAAGCAGCGTCCACTTTGTGACATCTCGTGTTGTGCCATCGTCGTATTGGGCGGTGACACGCACGGTGTGTGATGAGTTAGGTTGTTCAGAATAGAACTGGCGTGGCGTTATCTCAATCGAAATAAGCGATCGTGTTCTGGTCCGTTTCGCCCCTTGATTAATCCATTTCAGGATCAGTTGGGCGCTGGTGGATTCTTCGTCAAAAAGCGTTCCTCCACCATGTGATACGTGTTCAGTGGGTTTTAGAAATAAAAGACTGGCACGCGGATTCGAATGATTAATTCTTCTCCCCTGAATTTCGTGAACAATGGCGTTATAGTCCGAGCCAGGATTACCACCATATAAGCTGAGTTTGAACCCGCC
This sequence comes from Rhodopirellula sp., assembly GCA_002698965.1. GTDB lineage: Bacteria > Planctomycetota > Planctomycetia > Pirellulales > Pirellulaceae > UBA721. The sequence continues at coordinate 2,520 of PAAT01000024.1, forward strand.
TCGTCCGATTGCAGCACCGTGACATGCACCTGCATTGCACCCGGCTTTTGTGAGGATTGGCACAACATCGTTTTCAAAGTCGATAACGTCGTCCGCCGATGAGAGGGAGGTCAAAGCAGTCAAGAACACGGCGCAGTGGAAATAGATGCGTGTGAAGCTCGGACTGAATGACGTGCAATGGATTCGTTTCATAATGTGATTTTACTACGGACTGTAACATTGAGTACATATCTAACACCGGACTGGCGTAACGATACCGGTAAAAATTAAAAAACTATGGAAATCGAGAGGAAGGATTCCTTAAAATATTGGTAGGTAGATCTGCTTGTTCATCGCATAAAATAAATAATTAATGAGAAAATCTCATCGACGACAATTCCTAAAATCGGCAGTCACTGCCGGCGGATTAGGCATTAGCCTTGAACAGGTGGTGCGCGGTAAGGAAGCCAGTGGGAATTTAACGAAGGACACAGCCGTTATTCAGATTTGGTTAGGCGGTGGGCCGTCCCAATTTGAGACGTTTGACCCGAAACCTGACGCCCCCGTCGAAATACGTGGTCCTTATGGCACTATCCCGACACTTCACAGCGGTGTGCGATTTTGTGAAACGATGCCACGCACATCGCAAGTTGTTGACCGCGCAGCAGTGGTCCGTAGCATTTCTCATGGTGAAAATGGTCACTTCGTAGCAGCCCATTGGCTGTCCACCGGTTATCGCGGAACAAACAATCAGGCCAGCCACCCTTCCTCCGGATCGCTGACCTCGCGCTTCTTGGGGCCTAGACGCGAGGGCATGCCGCCTTATGTCCTCTTGTCGGAGGAACAAACCCGAAATCCTAACATCGGCGAAGTTATGGGTGCGGGTCACCTTGGGGCCGGCCATGGAGCATTCACCGTTTTTCAAGATCCCTATCAGTCCAAGTATCAAAAATCCTTGTTGTCGGCAGCCACCGCGAATTTGAAATTAGCGGATGACATGACGGTTGATCGTGTTAGTGACCGGCGAAGCCTATTAAGTTCGCTCGATACTTTTTCGCGGGCGATCGACCGTAGTCGTACGATGGCCGGGGTGGACAGGTTTAGTCACATGGCATTGGATATGGTCACAAGTGGCAAAGCCCGAAAAGCCTTTGACCTCTCCAAAGAGCCTCAGCATGTTCATGATTTATACGGGACGCATCGCTGGGGGCAATCCGCTTTGCTTGCGAGACGTTTGGTGGAATCTGGAGTATCCTTTGTCACCATCAACACGGCGCCTGATTCCCTTTGCTGGGACTGGCATTTAAATATCGTCAACGATCGTCGTCCAGCGGACGGGACTCTCGGGCCAAGCCGAGGTATGGATTTGTCGGGGCCGCCTCTAGATCAGATGGTAGCTGCACTTGTAACAGATCTATATCAGCGCGGGCTTGATAAAAAGGTATTGTTACTTGTCTGGGGCGAATTTGGGCGAACTCCCCGAATTAACAAAACAGGCGGCAGGGACCATTGGGGACCTTTGATGAGTATTTTGTTGGCAGGTGGCGGGATAAAAACAGGACAGGTCCTTGGTGCCTCGAATTCTCGTGGTGAAACACCTATCGACCGTCCGATTCACCCTAACGATGTTCTTGCGACGGTCTATCGTCACTTGGGAATTGAGAGGCATTGGCACACCACGACTCGTGAAGGGAGGCCCATCGCGGTTCTGCCTGAGGGTGAGGTAATACGCGAGTTGTTATAAACTAGCGAAGATTCTGCAAGCTATGAATAGCTCGGGCGAATTGCCTGCCCAAATCAAGATATCCTTGACTGTCATAATGCGCGATATCTGAATATCCATAATCGTCCGTACTCGTCACGAGGATGGCGTTCGAATCATTTTTGCAATACTTAGTCTGCTGTGTTCTAACAATATCGCCATAGGGCCATAATCGTTTACCATTTGGCATAGAATCGGAAATTCTGGCAACGGCGACAGGTAAACCGTCAGTTCGGAGTGCTGCTCGGACCAGATCCATAAGCTGTGCTAAGTTAGCTTCGTAGTTGTTAGCAGGAACTTCGAACCCGGCATCGCTTTCTCCCTGCATCCAGATGACCCCGGAAGGTATGAGTCGGTCGACCTCTCCGTCACCGTCGATATCCCTGACGTCAAAGGCGGTTCGCAATGTTGCGAGGAAATGATCATATTGGTTGATTCCTTTTCCGTCGCTACCCTTGAAATGCGGATGCCAACATCCGTAATTTCGCGCGGCTTCGACAGCTATGGATGTGCCACCCCGTGAGTACTTAATAATGGCAATGTTTTCATTTGGCCTAAGACGCTTCATCTCGCTCGCAAATGTTAATTCACATCCAAATCGCGCGCCATATGTATTTGTCTTTCCATCAGAACGGAAATCATATCCGTGTCCAGGACGTAACGGAGCCCATATCCCTGCCCCGAGCGCCGGTGAGCCGTCGGGAGCACTCGAGCCATGAAATATCATGACGTGTTTTTGGCCTTCCCTCGCGGTACCCGTTAGTTCCGACACTCGTCCATAACCGTCCATATTCGATTGCCCACCTAGGTAATAGACGTGGTATTCCTTCGCATTACCTGCTGAGGTGGAGGCGAGAAGGAGGGCGAGGATTAAGATTAATTTGAATGACATCATTGGGAGTCCTGGGGATTGGATAGGGAAAAATATGCAGGCCGATTGAAAAAACGATCTCTTAAGTATATTTTATTGAACATGACAAGTATCCCCAACATATCTCGTTCGTTTTATCGCTTCTACAAGTTTGGCGAATTTTCGCCGGCGATCGATGATATTTCTGAGTTGACTATGGACGAGGCTTATGAATGCCAGCGTCGTTATGAGTCATTACGTATCTCCGACGGCGACGAGCCTTGTGGCTATAAAGTTGGTTGTACCAGTGCGGCCATCCGCGAGCAATTTGGATTTAAGGAACCTATTTTTGGTCGCTTAATGAACCCAGGCGTTATCCAAGAAGGGGAAGAGGTAAACGCTAATGAGTTTTACTCGTTAGCGATTGAGCCGGAGTTTGTTTTGACACTTAATCAGGATTTACACGACGACCAATGCAGTGACGAGGAATTGCTTGCTGCCATTGGATTCGTGCAACCGGGAATCGAACTTCACAATTACGTCTATCATTACTCCTCCCCCACCCGACAGGAATTGATATGTTCAAATGGACTACATGCCGCGCAGATAGTAGGCCGTACAAAGGTTGACGCTTGCAGGATTGACTGGCTGCTGGAGGGGGTTGGAGTCTTTGTAAATGGGAAACTAGTGGCATCGGGTGTGGCAGCCGACATTATGGAAGGGCCCCTCAATTCGCTCCGATCTCTTATTAGGCATCTCAGTAAACGGAACTGCGCCTTGAAAGCTGGCGATCTGGTGATTCCCGGCTCAGCCACTCAGCTAATTTCTGTCCACACCGGTGACGAAGTAACTTGTAGTTTTACTAATGGCGGTAGTGTCACGACGGTGTTTAATTAATGGGGCGGTCGCGTTGAGACGGGTAGTTGTAATCCAAGTATTTTGGGGGGCAACCGGCAGGTCACCACGAAGTCCAACCGCCGTCGACAACTATGTTTTGACCGGTGATATAACTGCCAGCGTCGCTCGCCAACAGCAACAGAGCACCCTTCAGTTCCTGCGGTTCGCCCATGCGTTTCATCGGGCTCTTGGTGCATAATCGTGAAACCATATCAAGAGGCGCCTCCGGACCGGGGAACGGCCCTGGGCTTAAGCAGTTAACCCTTACCTTATCATTTGCCCAATACACCGCGAGATGTCGGGTCATATGGATGATCCCTCCTTTGAGAGCATGATAAGAAGCGGGGCTGTAGTTGCAAATGCCTTCGTAAGCGTCAGGATAAGATGCCACTAATCCGTACATTGAGCCAATGTTGATGATGGAGCCCGAAGTGGAACGGGAAACAACGTGATCGCGCAATAATCTACCTAGCAGAAAATAGGCTGACGCATTCGCCATTTGATCGTTAAATTGCTCCTGGTCAACGGTAGTCCAATCGTTGCCCGCTCCGTGGGTACCATTGTTAACTAAAATATCAATTTGCCCGCACGCAGCAAGGGCGGAAACCATGAACTGTTCGATACTTTCCTCGCTCTTGTGGTCTAGCGACAGTCCTAAATGCCCGCTGCCGCTCAATGTGTCTGCTGTGTTCTGAGCGCGTTCGATGGATCTGCTAGTCACAATAACGCGAGCGCCGGCGTCAGCTAACGCGTGGCAGAAGGCCGTACCTAAGTGGCCGGACCCGCCTGTCACAATGGCTACCCTGTCTTGCAGACTGAAGAGTTCGTTATTCGTGTTTGTCATTGAGGCCTGTCCAGATGGTTAGGTAAGGTCAATCCAATGTTGCGACTTCGTAGATCGCAACATGGCCAGATTAGTATTTAATGTGTGGGTGGCTTCGGCTAATGAGCACGTGGGTCCCGTTTGGTTAAGGCAATGATCCAGAAAAACGTTGGCCTGGTCGATAAAAAGATCATCTCTATCTATTTCATAAGACGCCCCTAGGTTCCATTCTCCTTGGGGTGTATCGCAAAAATGCCAATGATTCCGATGAAACTCGACCCTAATGGTACCGCGTTGGAAGTTCAGCATTAATGTTGACTCGTTAGGGGCCTGAAACTGATTGAGAGTAAGGCTTGCCATCGTATTGCCGTGTCGAGCCAACACATGAACAGTGTCTTCGACCGAGACCCCATCAAGAGAGAGGTGATCCGCATCGCAGATTAGAGAGGTAGTTGGTCCCAGTAGCCATTGGCTTGCGTTCATCATGTGGGTGAGGGCGTCCTGGATTGCACCACCTCCGGTCTTGTGGTCAGCGTAGTAGATCTCCCGGTAGGCGGGCCTGTAGTAGGGGAAATGTTGGCCGGAGGTGAGCGTAAGTTGTAGGGGGGCGCCAAACCGATTGGAAGCCACGATCTTATGAACGTCAATAAGGCAGGGATGATGTCTCAGGACGTAGGCTACGCCGCAAGTCAGATGGTTGTCGTCTACCGCCCTATTTAATCGAACAAGATTGTCACAGGTAGTGCTGAGTGGCTTTTCAATCATCAAATCCACGCCCGACTCTGCCAATTGGATTCCCATCGGGATGTGAAGGTGCGCGGGAGTGCAAATCACGGCGATATCCGGTGGATTTTCAAGAGCGTTCTCGAGGGAAGTATACAATTCCTTGACTCCATACCGTTTTGCCACCGATTCAGTCAGGGCAACATCCGAATCGCATATCGCCAACCGTACGCGTTTGGTTTTCAAAAAACAACGGAGGTGCCGGTTGCCAATGGATCCCACACCGACGATGAGTACTTTCTTGAACACGTGATTATCACCTAGACTTATTTAACGAGCCGACGGAATAGGTCGACTTGGGGAATTGTTTCGATTAAATCTGGAAGAATTTCCGCGTCCAGTGCATTTCGAATTATTAGAAACACGTCCCGCATCGCCGAGAGCGTCTCCTCAAGCTCGGTCTCTCCATGTGCTTCATTGATGTAAAATGATGTCCCCATATGAACCGAGCGTTTCGCCATTTCCTGAATGAATAGGCTATTCAAAAGGCGGGTGTCGTGCCCTGCGTCGAAGTGAAGATAGGGGTGCCAATCGACTCCGCTGCAGGTAGCGGGCAATGAGTAGTCCTGCAGGAGTGTATTCACGGCTACCTTTAATTGTTGACCGATTTTATGGATCGTTTTCGTGGTTTCGCGTTTCTCTATTTCTTCAAGAGTCGTGATTGCCGCCCGAATCCCAATGGTATCGCTCCAATAGGTGCTTGATATAAACATTTGTGCGGCAGGCTCCATGGCCTCACGCGTGCCGACAACCGCGCCCATCGGATAACCATTCGAGATTGACTTGGCGAAGACCGCAATATCAGGCTGGACATTTACGAGCGGTTGAATGCCTGCGGATGTCGGTCGGAAGCCGGTAGATACTTCATCAAAGATTAACAAGACTCCGTATTTATCGGCTAGGTTGCGTACTCCCTGTAGATACCCATTAGAAGGGAACTCGCTTCGTAACGGTTCCATCATAATGGCTGCTACTTCATGTTGGTGAGCGTCAAGTAGTACTGAGAGGGAATCAAGATCATCATATGCAAAAGGTATCGCCGTCTTCGTCAGAGCCTTTGGTACGCCAATAGGATCAATGCCGGGAAATAGGTGGGAGTCTAGTCCACCGGCGTCGTGATTAGCAGCCAAATACCAATCATGCCAACCGTGGTATCCACTAAATAGAATGGTGTCTTTACCGGTCGTTCCCCGAGCAATGCGGATTGCTACAGCACAGGCATCACCACCACCTTTAGCAAACCTCACCATTTCAGCGCAGGGGATGCGGTTGATTAGCAGTTCTGCCAGTTCTAATTCGATTGGGTGACTGACGGAGTACATAGTGCCCGAGTCAATCTGTCGTTTCACGGCGTCATCAACGATTGGATCGCAGTATCCGAGGATCGTTGCGCCAATCCCGCTTACCCAGTCGATAAAAACGTTTCCATCGACATCTGTAAAGCGACTACCTTTGCCCGCAACGGCGTACGCGGGGGAAAAACCGTAAGCATACCGTGTGGGACGGCGACTAATTAATTGCGTTGCCCCGGGGATCAAACGCGTTGCCTGGTGGTAAAGTTCCATTGATTTTGCGACGGAAGTAAAATCGGAATTGTCTCTATCCATATTTACTAATCATCCACCATCTGGGAGTCTGCCTGTGCTATGACGTCCAACCCGGTAAGATCATGCCAACCCTTAAGGATTGCTTTGGATAGAGGGCCAACCTTACCATCGCCCACGACCAAACCATTGAATCTTGTCGCAGGCATGAGGCAATAAGGGGTGCTGGTAAAGAAGATCTCATCAGCGGTGTACAAGTCGTAAGGAAGTAGACGGGTCTCCTCCGTGGGAATACTAAGCGAATGACAGATCTCTAAGGTTGTTTGACGGGTAATGCCAGCAAGACCGTTGATCGAGGAGGGCGTTCGTACTATTCCATCTTTTACGATAAAGAGGTTGCCTCCCTTGTTTTCAGCAACGAAGCCATCTACGTCGAGGATAACGCTCTGTGCGTCCGGATCCACTATTTTTACCTCCTGTTCTGCAAGAGTGTAAAACATGCGACTACGATTTTTTATCCGTGCATCTAAAGACTGCGAAGGGATTTGTCGACTAAACGGCGTCACGGCATGGCAGCCTTCATGGTAATATTTTTGCCAACCGGTAAGGAGCAGTGGTTGATTGGCAATCATGATGGTGGCTTGAGAGGTCTGTAGTGGACTAGGTCCCATCGGTATAACACCGGAAGAGACATTATGCACGATCCAGCAATCGTCCTGAGGTGCGTATAACTTCAGGTTTCGTTCCAGCAGTTCAACGGTGATAGCGAGCATTTCACCAGGGTCCATGCCGGGATCGATCCTCGCTACTTTAAGAGAATCGTATAGCCGCGATATATGCTGCTCAAGCTTAAAGGGTTTGTGACGAAATGTTCTCGACGAGTCAGTGACGCAATGGCCTAAATTTACGGCGGCATCAAAGATAGAAATACGAGCTTCGCTTTCCAATACGAAATCACCGGAAAGAAACACGAGGCGTTCATTCATGGAATCACTCCTGTAAGTCTGACCGGTTATTTGCCAACGCAGATCAGTTTCGAACGGGTACGAATAAAGAGACTGCCATCAGCGATCGCAGGTGTCGCAAGAATGGAGTCGCCCATATCATTTTTTGCCAGTACCTTATATTCGTTAGAATCTTCGAGTACAACAACGACCCCGTTTTCACCAGCGATATAAATTTTCCCATCGCCTACAATCGGGGAAGCAAAATATTCACATGTATTTTGTATGCGTGTCTGCCGCCCCAAAGATTTACCCTTTTTGGTATCGAATACGGTACGGATGCCGCCTCCTTTAATTAAAAGCATGCGACCATTGGATACTAAAGGAGATACGATGTGATCAGTGTATTTAGTTGGGTGTTTCCATAGTAGGTGGCTTTCAGTAACATCTCCGATTCCTCCAGACCTTACCGCCATGACGTATTCGTCGGCAGCCTCTTTGGCATCAAATCGTGCCCCGGCAAAGTTGTCGGGATGCAGGAAGGCGATGTCCAGTTCTTCGCCCTCTAGATATCCATCCTTGTTAAGGTCCCCGCGATCGAATGTTTTCTTAAAGAAAGCGTCCGGGACACGTCCCGAGGGAACGATAGCATGCATTTCATCCTTACTTAGTTTTCCGTTGCTGTCTCCAGTCTCAGCACGATCCGCGGAGGCGAGCCATTGGTTTGCGATCCCACCACTCTGGACACTAATGTAAACAATACCGTTTTCGACGACCGGAGTGGTTTTGATATTCCTTAAGAGAACCCTGGCGTGCCATTTACGTTCGCCAGTGTCAGGGTTATAGCCGATGAGCATGCCGGTTCCGGCAACGATAATTTCATCACCGGAGTCGGTTTTGGAAATCACCGGGTGGGAATAATTAACCGCCTGATCACTACGGTCGTCCCGCCATGCCACTTCACCGGTTTCCCGGTGAAGTGCAACGATAGATGGATTAAGATCATCATCCTGTAAGAAGATCACTTTATCTTTGTATAGCGTCGGCGACATCGCAGGTCCCCAGCGAAAAACAAAAAATGGCGTTGGGATATCATGCTTCCATTGTTGTTTACCGGTAGAAGCATCTAACGCAATGAGGCCTAGTGTGCTGAAGTAAAAATACACCCGGTCGTCATCGGCAGCGGGTGTTGTGGCACATTGGCTGTTAGTCTTGTGTACAGGAATAAGGTTAGGAGTGTGCCATTGTTGCGCCCATATCTCTTTCCCGCTGGCGGCATCAAAGGCATGTAAACCAACGTGGTCATCATCAATCATAGAGGCCACGAACACCTTTCCGTTTGCCACGACGGGGGAACCGATCCCATCACCTAAATTCGCCGACCATTTCACATTGTCAGAGCTATTGAATTGCGTTGGTAGCGTGACTTTGGAGGTCGACACGCCCGAGGAATTAGGGCCTCTGAATTGAGGCCAATCTTCGGCTGAAACGGCCGCGGCACATACAGAAACAATGAAGCAGGTGATGTAATCGATAATTTTCATCTTCTAAACTCTGGGTTGACGGTTGATGTGTAAGTATCTTTCTTTATTATGCCTCAGACAAAATGCAAAAGCTAATCTATAGCCCGCTAATGAAGTGGAGATGGTTTAGCCGATAGGGCTCGATGCGGTATACTGTCCGGCTAGGACGAAGCACAGTGTTTTATAAAGATGTGCATTGATCAGGCGGTATCAAGGTGGAAATTATAAACCGATGTTTCAACCGATCGGTTGGGGGCTAAGCAGAAAGATGAATTATTGGAAGCTGTCTTTGATGATGTTGGTCGTTGGGTTTAGCCCGATCGAATCTCAGATAGGAGGAGCCGAGCCCGGCTATCGGCGTATAGAAACTGAAGAGGCACGAGCTCGTGTTAAATTGCTTGAGTCTGCTTACCTATCGACATTGCAGCAGATGCATCGCAGATACTTCGATGGGAACGAAAGAGCTGCTGTACCTTCTAGCGTCTTGGAAGATGTATTTCGGCGAGTGGATTACGACAATGGAACCAAAAGTCGATGGATTGCTGTGAATACTCCTGCGATGGATCCCAAACATGAGCCTAATGATGTACTGACGAAGGAGATAGCAAGTTTTCTTAAGTCGAACAATAAACGCTTTGAAAAAATCGTAGACGATAAATTTGTTAGCGGTCGTGCTATTACGCTCTTCGCAAATTGCCAAAAATGTCACGTTAGCGCTCTGGGTCAGCAAAATGGTGGCAGAAAGGTCGCTGGATTGATTATCGAAATACCGCTTGTATATAAACTAGCGCCGGAAAAATAGTCTGTGCGGCGGTTCCCTAGTTGAATAGGGGACCTAGAGTGGAGTGTGTTTCGCTCAGAATATCGCGGATGGCAGCCTTAAGAGTCGGCGTCAAATGACGATAAGTATGCACATCGTTGCCCGTTGGTTTATCATTCAGAATTTGCTGGATCCGGTCATTAAAGAGCGCCCTTGTTTTAGGCCCCAACTGCTCAAATGTGCTGGAGTATACCATGTAGCTGAGCGGATATTGGAACATGCGAGATTCGAGATCCAATTGGTAAAGGCTTTTCCCGCTTATTGTCGATGGCTTGCGGTTGGAGAAATCCCGCGTAAACGTGCTCGTTCCTTGTATTTTCGCACTTAAAACGCACTCGTCAACAAAGAACATGTAGGCAAGCAAGTTTTCAACACTATTGGCAATCCGGCGTTTGCTGAAATCACTCCCGTTTTGGACGTCCAGTTGAAATGATTTATCGTAGTGGTCGGCAAGGCGTTCTTCATAGACCGCCTTGGTGAGGAGATTTTGCATTTGAGTTTGGTGTTGTAACACCATGAGCGCGACAATATCGCTGGTGTTTGTCGGATAAACAGAGCGATTGACTTGTTGAAGTAATTCAGAATGATTTGCTCCGAGCGAATAATCGATCGCGTCGATATCGTCGTGCGGATCGACAAAAATATTTCCCATATGTTGCATTTTGCCGTGCGAGCCAGTGACATAGTAGCCACCCCATCGTTGGCGGAACGGCGAAGTGTGATCGGATAAGTAATTTCCAAAATTGTAGATAGGTTGCCCGCTGGAAGCTGTATACAAACTTCGAACTAATGGACCAGGCACCCCCTGGGTCCGACGGTTCGCATGGCATTGTAAACACTCTCCCCGATCCCTTTGAAACCTAGGCGTACCGTTTGGATCCTGTTTAAGCGTGTAAAAAACCGCGCCGAGTGTTTTGTCAGAGACGATGAATTCCAGCTTATCGCCCTTAGGCACCCAGCCAACATATATCTCATCGTTGTAATATAACGCCCGGGGATTCGTTGGCGAAATAGGCCGAAGTTGAAGGCTGGTCTTTGAATATACGAGCGCCTGCGTGTTAACAGGGATGGATAGGAGTTGCATGACAGAATCCAGGTAACCCCGCTTGGGATCGAAGTTCAGCTTAGCTGCCCCTGTTTGCAGTTGATGCTGTAAGTGGGTAATCGCGTTATCACCGGTTGTTAATTGGTAGGAAATGGGCTCCGGATAAAAGTCAAACGTACTTTGAGCTCTGAGAAGCCCCAATTGGCTCTGGGGTAGCAGTAGGAGGATGATAAGAAGAATTATTTTCTGGTGCATTTAAGCTGACTTAATTCAGTGGATTTTCGTACCACACAACATTGTTTGAACCACGCCCGGCGTTTAGTAAGTCGAAATCGCCATCGCCATCCATATCGACATGTCGGAGATCGTAACTTTCCTCGTTTTCATCGAGAACCGTCCACTTGAACTTTCCTTGGCCATTATTGAGATAAAGCATAACTCGTTTGCTCTCGTACCCGCAGCTAGCTGCGTCCACGTCTCCGTCTTGATCAAAATCGGCTACAGTTAGGCTGTGGGGCTGGAGAAGCGTGGTATCGATATCATGGATTCTCCAACTTGGATTTTCAAACCAGATGACGCCCACTCCATGCCCACGTGTAGCGACCCAATCCACCTTCCCGTCCCCATTAACATCCGCGGGACGTATGTTGGTGGCCGCTGTTTGATGCTGAGCCAGGGACACTTTAACCCAGGCCCCTTTGACGTCTTGTCTCCCTGGATTTCTCCAGTAGGCGAACCAATTACCGTCTGCAAAGGGCTTTCCCTTAGCACCAACCGCAATTTCCTTCCATCCATCGCCATCGATGTCCCCGACACCCATATAATGGCTTCCGCCCCGAGCGTCACCCTTGGCGAAAATATGTCGATTCCATTGTTTAGCTCTGTGGGGATTGCTTGGGATGCTAAACCATGCCATCGAATCGCCAATTCCTTTTTCAGGCTCAAAATTGTTGATCACGAGATCCGGCCGGCCATCGTTGTCGATATCCGACTTAAGAATACAGTGGATTCCTGTGATCTCTGGGTCGATGACACGGGGTATCCAAGCGCCCTTTTGAGCCGCTTCTAAACCGGGGTTCTCCAGCCAAAAAGGGTGGCCATGGGCTAGCGTCCCGGCCCAGTCCAGATCTCCGTCGCCATCAACGTCTATTGTTTCGCTGTGGATACAGTTACCCTTTGCGCCGGGAAATTGATGTAGAATTACCTCCTTTTCCCAGTTTGGTGCGATGAAAAGGCTAATCCGGCCGTTAAAACTGGCGATGACGTCAAGCGTCTGATCTCCATTCGCGTTAAGGGCGACAGCCGTATTACAATGGCCCTGGTCCATAATAACGTGACGTGGCCAGTCGGCCCCCTCGTGGACACTGGGGATCGCCGTCACGATCAGCAGAAAGATGTGGTTCGGAAATACTCTCATAATTCGGCTCCGTGCCGGGTTAAGATAGAACACCACGTATAACCTGTCCTTCGACGTCGGTAAGACGGTAATCGCGACCGGCATGCCGATAGGTCAATGCCTGATGGTCGAAACCTAATAGGTGTAGAATCGTCGCGTGGAAGTCGTGGACATGAACCTTATTAACCTCCGCCCGTAATCCATGCTCGTCGGTTTCACCATAGGTGATGCCCTGTTTGACGCCTGCACCAGCAAGCCATGAGGTGAACGCCCAGGGATGGTGTTCACGCCCCTTTGCATCGGCCGTGTTATTAAACGGCGTACGACCGAATTCGGTAGTCCATACAACGAGGGTATCATCGAGCATGCCTCTTTGTTTAAGGTCTTTGAGCAGTGCGGCAATCGGTTGGTCAACATTTTTAGCCAATCCCACGTGAGTCATCATGTCGCCATGCGCATCCCAGTTTCCGGATGAACCCGTGTCAATCAACTCCACAAATCGGACGCCTCGTTCGACCAATCGGCGCGCCGCGAGGCATTGCCATCCAAAACCGGTAGTCGAATTTGGTTGGATAGCGTAATTATCCAGCGTTGTTTTTGATTCCTTGCTAAAATCAAACGCGTCTGGAACAGCCCGCTGCATCCCATAGGCTGTCTCAAAACTTCTCATTCTTGCGGACAATGTTGCCTTGTTGTCCCGCCGTTCTGCATGCAATTCGTTCAATTCTCGCAGCGCGTCTAGTTCTTTGCGCTGTTTCACCGTCGTAAGACGGGGTTTCACGTTCGCGACGGGTTCTGTACCAGGGACGACAAGGGTTCCCTGGTTCACTGCTGGTAGAAAGTCATTGGAATACACCTGTGTCCCTGCATAGGTTTGGCGGGGAGCAATAACCACAAAACCTGGCAAGTTCTGGTTGATTGTCCCCAACCCGTAGGTGACCCATGAACCAATACTTGGTCTGGAAACAGCGAAGGAACCGGTATGCATTCCGAGTGTAGCATTGTAATGATTGGAGTGCGATGTATGCATAGACCGTATGATAGCGAGGTCGTCGACGCAGGTCGCGACATGCGGAAAGAGCGTGCTTACCTCGATCCCGGAGTCGCCATGAGGGGAAAACTCCCATTGCGGACGTTTCAGGTAAATCCGCTCGTAACCAGGTCGATCCTTAATCTCGGGGTGGTTAGCTTTAATTTCTTTACCATGATCCCGATGTAAGGCAGGCTTAGGATCGAAGGTATCTACGTGTGAAACTCCACCCGTCATGAAGAGGAAAATGACATTTTTCGCCTTCGCCGGAAAGTGCGCAGATTTGGAGCTCTGAAGGGCCGATCCATCGATACCGAGCGATTCAGTGATTCCCGGCAGCAACAAAGTGCCAGCTAATGAGGAACGAAATAACGAGCGACGGCTCATCATGTTTCGGGAAACAAACCTTGGATCTATCATCTTTAGCCTATTTTTTATGAAATAACTTCAGAAAACATATCGTTGTAAGCGTGATCGTTGACATAGTTGCGGTCGCGGAATTTACCGCGCTAAAATTCTAGTTTACACCCTATCGATGTGTCCTCAAAACAAATCAGCAACTTCCAATGGAGTAAGCAGGATTGAGCATCGAGGACGTTTCTCTCTAACCCAACACCTCACTAATATCAGCTGTGCTGTCTGCAAAAGATTCTGTTGGCCCACCCACTTGGTTCGAGATGGTAACGAATAGATTCGAAAGAGGAATTTCATCGCTGTAATTTAAGTGAGACCCATGAGCGAAGCCCATGTTTTTTCCGCCACTAAGTATGATGGGATAATTTGTGGCCTGATGTGTTTTGCTGGTAGCACAACCGTAGAAGCATAGTGTGTTATCTAAGAGAGTGCTGTCACCTTCCTGGATTGAGTCAAGTTTATGGATGAAGTTTGCGTGCATCTCATTGAGGAACGAGAGGTACTTGGCCACGTCGTCATAGTCTTTCTTTTCGTGGGAAAGTTTGTGAGACGAGTTAGCCAAGCCCAAAGCGGATGGGAACCGATCGGTTAGGCCACCCTCCTCGCAGGCCGTCTGAAACGACGCCACTCGGGTTGTGTCGGTCTGGAAAGCTAACGCCATTAGGTCATACATCACCGTCAAATATTCACGCGGAGAGGTCACATTGAGAGATAGATCTAAATGTTGGGCATCCACTTTTGACTTAGGTGTGGATTGCCACTCAACGGCTCTGGCAGTCATTTTTTCAAGTTCTCTTACAGAGTTTAAATATTCGTCCATCTTCCGCTGATCGTTCGCACCCAATCGCAAATTCAGATCCCTGGCTTCACCTAAAATTTCGTCAATCACGCTTCCTCGGCTTGCGAGGGCATTGCGTTCAGTGTCAGTGGTGACCCCGAACATGCGGCGAAATATCTCAGCGGGGTTATTCAATGCCGGTATTGGCCGGCCGGCTCGATCAAAAGATAGGGTCGACGAACGGTATGGACGATTAACCCCCCCAAATGAAGAAAGTACCATAGACTCAAAGCGAGTATCCTGGCCGATGGAACGCGCTACATGCTGATCGATGGATATCGTTTGTTTATCATAGGTCTTGAGAATGTCAGCACCTGTCAGGAAATAGTCGGCACCCTTATGTGCTGAGGTCGACCGCATGGAGGGGTGCGATAATCCGGATAGAAAGGTGATCTTATCTCGTAGCGGCATAATACTTTCGTGCATCGCTGGAGCGACGTAGTTCTTCCCCGTACCCACCGGAAACCATCCGTTCCTTAGTCGATCGGAAGCGTCGTCTAAAGGCATTGGAACGCCATACGCGAAAAACCCCGCGAAAAAACGATTACGCGGTGGCTTAAGATCGGAACCCCAACTCATGCATTCGAGCCACGGCAACGCCATGGTGACGCCCAACGATTTTAATATTGTTCTTCTGTTCAGGTGCCAGGATTTCTGTTTCATAAGGTTTAGCCCGTAAGTTATTCTGTTATTTTGATAAAAACGGTTCGGATAATACGATCCGCTCTATCAAAAGGTGAATTTTGTCATCGTTCGTTGAAAGCGCCATGCAAATGGAGTCAATTGCGGGGCGATCCCGAAAATCCAGATAACGTCCAAGTGCATAGGACATCATCTTGCGAACCACAGCACGCCGATACTCCTCTTTTTTGTCAGTTAAAAGGTATCGCTTTAATTCGTGTAAGTTCTGAATTTGGTGTCCATCTTGTAGTTTGGTGCTTGGGTCGACCGAAACTTGTTGATGGGGCGGTTTTACGTTGGGATCGATATTTCCTTCGCGCCATTGCCCCAAGGCATTGTAATTTTCAAAAGCCAGCCCCCAGGGGTCAATCTTACTGTGGCAATCTCGGCAGCTCTGGACGTTGGTATGCGCCACCAGCCGCTGTTTTAACGACAGGCCCTCTTCTTCCGGAACGACGGCGACCGTCAACTCCGGCACATTTGGCGGTGGTGGGGGCGGTGGATTATCGAGCATGCGTTCAAGGACCCACATGCCACGGCGGATGGGGTGCGTTTCAGAACCGGTTGAATTTCCGAATAGGATACTGGCTTGTGTGAGGAATCCACCTCGGTGATGCTCTGAACCCAGTGTCCGAACTTCAAAGCCACCGCTGATTCCGGGGATTCGATAATGTTTTGCTAGTTTGTGATTCAGTACTACGAAATCGGAGTGAATGAAGTTATCAAGACTGAGATTATTAGTTAGTACATGGTGTAGGAATTGGATGGACTCCTTCTCAAAGAGATCTTTTGTTTTTTCTTCGAACACGAAATATTCCGGATTAACTGCCAGACGCCGAATACCATCTAAGTCCAGCCATTGCGAGGTGAAATTCTTCGAGAAAGCTTCGGCTCGTGGATCTTTGAGCATTCGATGGACCTGCTCCTGCAACACCTGTGGATCTCTCAGTAATTTTTGATCAGCGAGCTTAAATAGTTTGGCGTCGGGCATGGAACTCCATAGGAAATAGGATAGCCTCGTGGCCAGTTCATAATCATTTAGGTCTCGTGGAGGGGCGATAGTATCTGCTGTAATGGGTTGCGAGGCGGGTTCGGCGATCAAAAGAAAATGTGACGAGCAGAGGACCGCCGTGAGCGTAGAAACCAAAGCGTCTTCGAAGGATTCGTGCGCAGGCCGCAACTTCTCGTATAAGATGGCTTTGCGTTCTACCTCATGGTCTGACACTGGACGGCGGTAAGCCCGCTTCATGAATTGGCGTAAAACATCGCGCACATACTCTAATTCATCTCCGATAGACGGCGTTTCAATAAGGATCGCCTTGTTCTGGGCCGTTGGCCATTCCGGATAATAATTACTTTCAATTTCTACCCAGTCGATCATTAATTTAGGCAAATCCTCATAGGCTAAATCGCTGGTACCACGACGAAATTCGTTGAAAATCCGCAAATATGAGGGACGGGAGGGCTTGTTAGATTGAAATGGAAAATTGGCACCATGCACAATGAATTCATAGTTCTGGAATTCCTCTGATTGCAATTCGAAGTTTGCTGCCTCTTTTTGATCGGAGACACCGTTCCCTCTAAAACTTCCAAGTTCGAAAGAAAGACGAGGCAGAGAGTGCCCTTTGCCGGGTCGAGCGGCGGCGCGAATCGTTACTCGCACAGGAGAATTGGGAGGAATCTCATAAAGTTCGGCAATAAACTCAGGCTGATAGCCGGATCGTCCATCGCCCAAAGATCCGCCAATTTTACGATCCGCCGAAAACGGGGTATTCACCGGATCAATAGGACGATTTCCGGCAAGGACTATTCCTGTAGCATCCTCCAAGAGCTCGCCGTATACCAACTTAAAAAGGCCTTTGTGTTTGGCTTTCCCTGCCACCAAAGGGCGTAAATTGTAGGTTGCCTGAGTCTTGATTGCCCGCTGGGACTCGGCGATTTGCTTGTAGGCTAATTCTGGTTCAATCCGCACGACATAAGAAGGAGGTTTTTCCTCCGGTACTAATAAAATGCGGCTTAAGGCGCTGCGAGCTATTCGCTCAAAGTATTCTAAGTGTAATGCTGACATCCCCAGCACAGAACTATTGTTTTTAAACCCTTCAGAAGCCGCGCCTTCCGGGGGCAAATCCGTGGAAAACCGCAGGTCTAATTGTAGGAGGTCTCGGAGTGTGTTGTTGTATTCGTAAGTGGTTAGCCTGCGAATAATATTCCGCCCAGCCGTCGATCGTTGGGTTTCTAGAACGCGTCGAAATTCTGTGGTTAATGAGGTTACGGCTGCCCTACGTTCCTGCGAAGATGGTTGGCGCGAGAAATCTTTAGGTGGCATTTCCCCAAGGTTTATCAAATCTAACACTTCTTGCCACGTATCAGCCATATTCCCGTTCTGGAGATCGCCATCCAGAGTGTCGAGTCGCAAACTGGCTTTTTGCATTGTGGGACCGTGGCAGTTAATGCAGTATTTCACAATAAAAGGCCGGATACTTTTTTCAAAAGTTGCGACTGGAGACTGACCAGCAATGTCCTGCCCTCCACAGGGAGCAAATGATACTAGGCAGGCAAATATTAACACAAGCGTGGACGTTAGCGTTGAAACTAGATCGGACTGTGAAAGCCGTAGCCTGGAGCCTTGTTGGGCCATCATCGATCTAGTCCACATAAATAAATTCATTGCTGGCTAATAGAATACGGCAAAATGCTTGCCACTTGGCTAACTCAGTACCATCGTAGGTCTTTAAGAACTGATTGGTTATCGCTATCTCGGCCATTGAGGGTTCTCGTTGGAAAATAAAACGATACAGTTCGGTAACAGGAGACGAATTTGAATGGTTCGCGAGGAAATTCGATGCAGTGAGGTTGGCAGACGCATGAAAGAACTCATCGTTAAGGAAGTAAAGCGCCTGCGTTGGGACAATCGTTTGCTCTCGCACGGGCGTACTTGCATTAGGGTCAGGCCCGTCAAATAAGGCGAGGAACGGATGGCGGCGTTGTCGCTGCACCATCATGTACACACTTCTTTTGTCGGTCTGGTAAACCGCGTTAAAGGGAGCATGTTGACTGTAATTCCAACTGGTTTCCGGCAGAAAAGGATGATTTAAGCCAGCGGCCTTGTCAAGTTGGCGGCTGACCACAAGGAGTGAATCCCGGATTTCCTCTGCGGAAAGCCGCCTTGAGGAAAAATGACTTAATAGCAGATTTGCGGGATCTTTTGGGTTTTCAACACCAAACCCGTTTGAGCTTCGTTGGTAAGCCTTGCTTTGCATGATTATACGATGTAATGGTTTCAGTTTGAAGTTATTAGCCACGACCTGTGAAGCAAGGAATTCCAGGAGTTCGGGATGTGTGGGAGGAGCACCGCGGGCTCCCAGATCGTTAGGTGTCGCCACAAGGCCTTTTCCAAAATGCCACTGCCAGAGTCGGTTTGCGAGAACACGGATGAAAAGAGGGTGTGACGTTATCCAATCTGATAATTCCGAGCGGCCACTTTGTTCGGGGTTGGTTAGGGTCGCACCACCGAATACCTCAAGCCAACGCCGTTCAACGGGGTTGCCTTCCTGTTCTGGATCACCTCTTAATTGTATAGGGGCATTGGCTATGACGCCTTCGGTGACTGCATATGCGACAGGTAGTGTTACGGGTTTGGGCGCAACCAAATTTCCGTTGGCCTCACCAAGTTTGGCCAAATCGTTACCAAATTCCTCTGAAGCGATTAGTTCAAGAAAGAATGTGACGCCGTCACCCGCTCCGGCGTGGGCGTCCATCACGTGGCCGGTAATAGTGTAGTCACCATCCTCGGGACAGATCCATGCAATGGCACAATCTTCATTTGGCCCGGGGTGGGTAAAGAGAGTTTTGGGAGGTAGGGTTGTCCACGCTGCAACAGTGGTTTCACCTGTATTCGCGAAAAAGGACGGATTGTCCCCCAACGCCCAGCCCTTTAACGAGGCGTGACCACCAATATCGAGCTTTTTGGTGGTGAGGAACTTAGGGCCATTAGTCGGATCTAAGAACGCCCAGCGAGCGCCACGCGAGTGGATGAGCGGCGATTTGGAATCGATGAGGCCAACCAGTTCATGTGTCGACCACTTCTTCTCTGGCACCTTTAAGTTTTGGATGTTGAGCCGAATCCCGGTGGAATCTGCGCCATAGTTCTCGTTGCGATTGATCCGTAACTGGATTACCTCACCCTTTTTAATGGTCTGAATGTTCTTTTCTCGCAGATGATCTTCCAGCCGTTCGTTTCCGCTCTGGCCCACATTCGCAGTTGCCAAAGTA
>PAAT01000025.1 GCA_002698965.1 Rhodopirellula sp.
ACCTGGCGGGCCCGTAAAACCACTTCAAACAGGAACATGGTATGATGACGAAACGGGAAGCCATGTTTAAACATGTCCTCCCACAACGATCTTCAGATACCGGCCATCCTCCGCTGGGCTGACGGGGATCGTGGCCACTGTGCTCAAACGGAGCTTTCGGCATTCCCTACAACCTTCAGTAGAATCACTTACCAAACGGAGTTATATAGCAATTGAAGATGTACGAACGACTGGCACTGATAGCTTGCTTGCTGTGCCTAATAGGATGTGGCGACGCCCCGGAACCTACCGGAATTCCAACCAACGAAACAAGGACTTCAGCAGGTGGCCAGCCACGTGTCGCATTAATTATGAAGTCGTTAGCTAACGAGTTCTTTTCAACCATGGCAGCCGGTGCCGAGGCTCATCAAGCCAAGAACCGGGAACAGTACCAACTAGTCGTCAACGGCATTAAAGACGAACGTGACATCAGCCGTCAAGTTGCTCTTGTCGACGAAATGGTAGCCAGCGGAGTTGACGCAATTGTGATCGCCCCCGCCGACTCAAAAGCACTGATTCCCGCGCTTCGAAAAGCACAACAGAAGGGCGTCGTCATTGTGAATATCGATAATCGATTGGACGCCACAGTCCTCAAGCAGGAAAATATCACTGTTCCCTTTGTGGGCCCGGACAACAAAACGGGCGCCCGTTCTGTAGGGGACTACCTCGCGACCAAGCTCGACCGTGGGAGTTCCGTCCTTGTACTTGAAGGAATCCGAACCTCTTTTAACGGCCAACAACGTCGTGAAGGTTTTAAGGACGCCATGGATGAAGCCGGCATTCTCATCGCCGACAGCCAGTCGGCGGAGTGGGAAATGAGTAAGGCTAACACGATAGCTTCCTCTATGCTCAGCGAACATCCGGACGCGACCGGGATCTTAGCTGCCAACGACAGCATGGCATTGGGCGCCATTGCTGCCGTAAAAAGTGCTGGCCGAACCGACGACATCCTAATCGTCGGTTTTGACAACATCTCAGCTGTTCAGGAAGCCATCAAAGAAGGGAAAATCCTGGCGACGGCCGACCAGCATGGCGGTAGCCTCGCCGTATTTGGGATTGAAGCGGCCTTACAAATGCTTGCTGACAGCGACTCCATTCCCCAGGACGTCGAAACACCTGTTGATCTGATTACAGCGGAGACGCTTCAGAGGTGAACTCTCGGCACACAACCTTACTTGAAGTCGAAGGCCTAACAAAAAGTTACGGTGAAACAACCGTCGTAGACGACTGTTGTCTTAGTTTTCATCGTGGTGAAATACATGCACTGCTGGGAGCCAATGGAGCGGGGAAGAGTACGCTTGTCAGAATGATTGCCGGATTGGTCTCTCCTACTGCAGGTCGGATGCACCTCGGCGGCCAACCTTACTCGCCCGCTACGAAGCGGAAGGCCGAAATGGCGGGCATCGAAATTGTCCAGCAGGAACTAAACCTAATCAGCACACTATCTGTTGCTGAAAATTTATTGCTGACCAGACTACCGGCGAACATTGGTATCATTAGCCGGGAACGATTGCATGCACAGGCCCGAACCGCTCTCAACCGCTTCGGGTTAACAAATATATCCACCAGATCCAAAGTAGCTGAACTCGGCGTCGGGCAGCAACAGATGGTGGAGATTACCAAAGCCCTTGCACAAGACTGTCGACTATTGATCCTGGATGAACCCACGGCCGCACTCAGTCCAGCCGAATCTGAATCCTTGTTCTCATGGTTAAGGCAGCTCAAACTTAAAGGCGTCGGGATTATTTACATTAGTCACCGTCTTGACGAAATCTCCCGGCTAGCGGACCAAATTTCGATTCTACGTGATGGCCACCACGTCGGAACCTTTCCGACGCATGAATGCTCCACTGATCGCATGGTAGAGCTCATGAGTGGTGGATCGGCTTACACAGCGACGGCAACAAACTCTTCCCCCACTCGGAACAGGACCGCATTACGGGTGGAGGGGATCTCCGGTGGACCTATCCACGACGTTTCCTTCAATCTATACGAAGGAGAAAAATTAGGATTCGCCGGTCTCGTAGGATCGGGACGAACCGAATTGCTACGATTGATCTTTGGAGCGGATAAGGCAACCAAGGGGTGTGTCTATTTAAATCAGGATATGAGCCCATGCCGTTTCAAGCATCCCTCAGAAGCGGTGTCCGCGGGACTGGCAATGGTTACCGAAGACCGCAAGGATAATGGCCTGCTGCTATCCCAGTCGATTCGCGCAAACACGACTATCACGTCCCTGTGGAAACGGTTCTCTCGCTGCGGCATCATCCGAGACGCAGCTGAAATACGCTCGGCCCGCGAACAGTGCGATTCCCTCGGGATCCGGTCCGAACACTTAGACCAACCCGTCCGGACGCTTAGCGGAGGAAACCAACAAAAAGTAGCCATCGCGAAATGGCTGGTCCACGACGCTAACGTCTTTCTATTCGACGAGCCCACGCGAGGTATCGACGTAGCAGCCCGCCGACGTATCTATCATCTGCTGGACACACTTTCAAAGCGCGGCAAGGGCATTATCATGGTGAGCAGTGATCTGGACGAACTACGGGAGGTCTGTGACCGCATCGCCATAATATCCGCCGGGCGTCTGGTGGACATATTCACACGTGACAATTGGTCACGCGAAGACATGATGCAAACCGCATTCGCAGGGTATCTGAATCGGAGCACGGTATGACGCGTTACAAACTGATACGGTTAGCCGTCGACTACGGCGCGTTATTGCTTGTGCTTGTCGGCATAATCAGTGTCTTCAGCGTTGGAAGCGACAACTTCTTGCAACGGTCCACGTTTATCTCAATCGCAAATCAAATTCCTGACCTCACTTTCATTGCTGTCGGAATGACGTTCGTCCTGATTATCGGCGGTATCGACCTTTCTGTAGGGTCTGTTCTGGCATTGTCATCAGCTGTCCTGGGCACGCTTATGGTGGATCACGACTGGTCGTTAATTTCGGCCATTCCCCTTTGTTTGTTGACCGGTTCGGTCTGCGGACTGGTTAGCGGATACGTCTCGATCGGATTTCGCATTCCCTCCTTTATCGTCACTTTAGGAATGCTGGAAATGGCTCGTGGAGCAACGAAATTAGTTACCGACTCACAGACAAAGTACATCGGCTCAGCCGTTGAACCGATCGGGGAACCCTTACCAGGGATCCTTCTCTCACCCGCCTTCCTATTCGCCATTGCGTCTGTGCTTGCAGCCCAATTTCTTTTGAAACGGACTGTCTTTGGAAGATACTGCGTTGCCATCGGCACAAACGAAGAGGCGGTTTCGATGTCCGGTATACGAACCGCACCATACTCCATCGCAGTGTTTGCGATCAGTGGTCTTCTGTGCGGTATGGCCGGACTTGCACAGACTTCCAGACTATCGTCAGCTGACCCCAATGCGGCGGTTGGAATCGAGCTCGCCGCGATCGCTGCTTGCGTCATTGGTGGCACAAGCCTGATGGGCGGCCGTGGTAATGTGATCAGTTCCTTTATTGGTGTGCTAATTATTGCTGTCTTACAAACAGGCCTCGCTCAGCTCGGCGTGTCAGATGCCAATAAACAAATCATTACCGGTGCCGTGATTGTCGTGGCAGTTTTACTCGATACGTTAAGGAATCGCTTAAATACCCGCGAAGCTCGGCTTGTTTAAATTAGTTAATTCCTATCGTTCTACCAACGATTATCCGATAATATGTATAAGAGTGAGTGCACTATTGAAACGTTTGGGAGAGTTAACTATGAGAATACTTCTTGTATTACTGTTTGGTTTATTTGTGATGGCTGGTTGCCAGAGCGGTGAAGAGAGTGCTGGCGATGGGAACGGAACGGCAGTCACAACCAATGCCAATCAAGTCTCCTTCGACATTCCCGGCATGACATGAAATGGTTGTGCTACAAGTGTCCGTGAGGCACTAGCAGGTGTAGACGGTGTCAAAGGCGTCAGCACCGACGTCAACGCACGTACGGCGGTTTGCACGATCGATCCGGACGGATTCGATCAGGCCGCCGCAGTAGCGGCATTAAAAAAGAGCCAATTCCCCGGAACGCCTAAATAGAATTCCTTGGAATGTCACCCCATTAAGCAGTACGCCATCAGCCGTCTCGGGCTGATGGCTTTTTTTCTGGACAGTGGATCAGGTAATGGGTAGTAGATATTGGCCAGTTTTATGGGCTAATGGTCTGTAATTTTCCTCCAGGTTCGCTGAACGATCACCTCACCTGGCCCCATTCCTGATCGTTATAAACCATGCCGTCCGCATTAACTCCCAAATTTGCTTTCCGGACTCGGAGCTCATGGACAATAACCTCGCTAAAACATCCTCTCAGCCGCGTAGCAATAGCGTGACCGGCTTGCCAACTGCTTTTATCAAGAACGCCTTTCTAAAGAGCAGAATGCCTAATGTCTAAGCAAGGCTATCGTTGGATGTAAACCACTCACTTATTCTTCAAAACTTTTAACACTCTTATATGTGGTTCAATCCCTGCCTTCCTGTTAAACATCGGCAAGCAGATGTTTTATGGCACACCGTTTGCAATGTTAGCTGATAGTCGTACTCCGACTAACCTATAAGCAAGTCTCTGATGAAGGGGGCCATTCGGCGCTACACAATGGCCCCCTTGTCGGAGACTAATCATGATAAGAACTTAACTTCTTGAGATATTAGATGTTTCAGTATTACGAATCTAATGACGCCGCTGCAGGGTATTTGCGAAGCATCCACATCCTTCACGACAAATGCAGGTTGGGGTTCAAACTCACCTCGCAGGCAAGGGGAGCAGATTTCTATGTAGTTATTCTTTCGCCTAACCACAAGTTACGCCGTAATGGAGCCCTCAGCGGCATTTGTCGTGACTCCAATTTTTTAAACTCAAAGGTGCGAGGTTCATTTTATGAATCCGATTCAGGCATCCATCTGGAGTTCTTTGTAATTAATCCGATGGGCGGCATGATCTGGAGAAAAGTAAGGTTAGATATCGATCTTTTAACGCTTACCGCAGATAGCTGCTGCTTAAATTAACGAGAATCCCGCCAAAGATCTTTTCCATGTTCTTCATTCAAAACCGAGTCAATTGAATATCAAACTGCTCTCCGGAATAATCCCCGTACTTCTACCATAATGCGCCAGTGTTTTATGTACTTCTGCCGGCTGATATGCGAAGTTTGGCAAATCATGTTTTTTAGTTCCGCCGGAAAGCACAAGGACTGAATAATATTCGAGTTGAACGGCCCCAAAGATATCTGTTTCCATCATGTCACCGATAACAACGGTTTCTCTTGTACTAAGATTCAGATCCTTCCTAACCATACGCATCATGATCGGATTTGGTTTACCGACGCTAAACGCCTTTCTTCCCGTCGTCGCTTCAATAATAGCGGCCATCGCACCACACCCTGGGCGGATCCCTGTAGGGGTAGGGCAGCTAAGATCCGGGTTCGTTGAGATTAATTTGGCCCCGGCATTGACAAAATCGACTGCTTTCTCAACCTGCTCCAGATTAAAGGTTCTTCCCTCTCCAATAATCACATAATCAGGAGAATGGTCATTGATCGCAATCCCCGATTTATGTAACGCGGTTAGCAATCCACCTTCTCC
Organism: Rhodopirellula sp.; assembly: GCA_002698965.1. Classification (GTDB taxonomy): domain Bacteria; phylum Planctomycetota; class Planctomycetia; order Pirellulales; family Pirellulaceae; genus UBA721. Next base: position 5,627 of record PAAT01000025.1, read on the forward strand.
GATGACAAAGGCTGTGGCCTTTGGGTTTTGGCTTGCCAGATATCTTGCAGTAGCCATGGCGCATGTGAAGATATGCTGCTCTTCTACCAGAATGCCAAGTCTTTCTAATTTGGCAACAACATCCAGACGCGTACGCTGGCTATTATTAGTCATAAACCGAAACGGAATATCTTTCTTAATTAGCTGGTTTATGAATTTGTCTGAACCAGAAATCAATTCTCCACCACGATAAACTACACCATCCATATCGATGAGATAACCAAGCATTGCTGCCTCCTATTTTAAGTTATCCAGCTATTTTCTCCCAGCCTCTTAAAAGAAATGGCTACCCAAGTCATCCGACGTTGTAAGCGATATCGGTTATAGATGATCCTGGGTAGCCACTTGTCCTTAGCCACAGGCTTCTGAAGCTCATGTTAGCCCGCGAGCAGTCAAGCCACCTGATCAAGTGAACCCGGCCCTGCCAAAGATCCCTTGCTCTACTCCTTCCTGATTTAACTCCGTAGCCTGATGACTATGTAAATGAAGCTGAGTCATTTTATTTGCCCTCCAGTAATTGCAGGTTTCTCTTTAGCTGCCAAGAGATATATGCAACCCCCGTACCAAAGTGGCCCCGAAACCATAAAAAGATCTTAATCCTATAGACCCCTCCAACGAAACCGCTGTAATTTCAGGCTAAGAATCACTTAATCTTTCATTTAGGTTTAGGGGTGTGTTCGGCAAACCCAAATTGTCATCCACAAGCTGCAACCTGTTTACGCACGGTTGCACCGAATGAAGGCACTTTGAGTTTCTTCTTCCAAAATGATCAGTTTTATCATTTGTTTGTGCTGTCCGAATTGCCCTCTAGAAGCCAAAATATGAGAGTGTCTCAACAAATCAACTACATAAAGTCTAGATGCCGTGAATGCCAACCTGCTGAAGATAAAAACCTTATTAGCACCGCAACGAGAACAACTACTTCATCATCCGATTTACGAGCTGATAACAACACCTGTTCACGTTAGAACTTTTATGGCTCAACACGTTTTTGCAGTCTGGGACTTCATGTCGTTATTGAAGTCCTTGCAACACACTTTTTGTGGGTGCGAGATACCATGGCGCCCGGAACAAAAGTATCCTCTGGCGGTTCGCTTGATTAATGAAATCGTATTAGCTGAAGAATCGGATATAGGCCCCACAGGACAATACCTAAGTCACTATGAGATGTATCGAATGGCGATGCTTCAGGCGGGCGCACCAACCGACGATATTGACATGCTTATGCTTGGCATTGAGGCTGATAAGACGTTGAACGAAATTCTTGCTTCGCTGGATCTTCCGAAGCATATCTGCCGTTTTGTCAGTTCCACATTCGAATCTATTCAAGACTCAAGCCCGGTCGAGTTGGCGGCCATCTTCTTATTCGGTCGAGAAGATTTGATTCCTGACTTGTTCCGCGGTCTGGTGAAACAACTCAATGAATCTCAAACTGATCGTTACACGTTTTTTGAATATTACCTGCAGCGACATATCGAAATCGATGATGACCATCATGGCCCTATGGGTGAGGAATTGCTTTGTCTACTCTGTGGATCCGACGAAGAGAAATGGGATGCTGCCGGTCGCGCAGCTCAATCAACTTTAGCGAGCCGGCATGAACTGTGGGATGGCATCCTGAAGTCCTTGCAGACCAACTGACCTCGCCGTGGCTAAAAGATCGCACAGTGGCTTAAATCGCCAGTGGAAACCTAATGGTTCATTCGGTATTTGATCGTAATCAAAGGACCCGTTGGCTTAATAACGTCTGTGAATCGCTTTTAGGTTAATCGCCAATAAAGAAGAGCGGGCATCAGCAAGCATTCCAGTGGGTAATGAATAAGTCGGTTTTGGAGTTAACAAAAGCTTTACAGAAGACACTAGTTACCGGAGCAGTCTCTTTCAGCCTCTCGCCTGACGCCAATCGGGCAGCGACTATTTTTAAAGCCTTGTTTTTTAGAAAACAGCCCCCGCACACCCATTGCTATTGAGACTAAGTCTCAATAAACTTGAAAGAGAAGGTAGCGGCTTGTACGTCTATACCTCTGATATGGCATTTATTTATCAAAAGCTGAGAAACCATGAAGACTTTCCCTTGGTTGATTATCGTTCACGTCCTGTTTTTGGCTCTCCCTAAATTACAAGCCCATTTTCCTTGGCTTAACACTTCGACTGATGGGAAAGCAGTCTACTTTTTCGGAGAAAGTTTAGCAGAGAAGACCTATAAGCTTCCGCCAACAATTGCAAAAGCCAAGGTCTGGATCATTTCTGACGCAGGTCAGTCCATTCCTCTAGAACTGATAAGCGTATCTTCCGATAAGTTTCTGGGGTTAGTTTCCAAGGATCAAGTTCCACCTGAATCTAATCTGGCTTCGAAGGTCACTTATGGCATTTTTGGTACTTCAAGGCTTGACTACTACACGATGCATTTGGGCGGTGAGTTACCGAAATCTCATAAAGACAGTCTTCTCGGTAAACTAAAGTGGAATCTTCAGGCAGGAATCGTGGAAACAGAGGACGGAATCGAAGTAAAGGTATCATGGAAGGGGAAACCATTAAGCGGAACGGAAATACATTTATATGGTGCCGACGGGGAAGAGAACGGTACCGGAGAACTTGATTCACGGGGAATCATTACCTTCTCAAATAAACAGGTCGTGAGCGGTGTCAACGGTATCATGTTTGGACATCGGGTGCCAGGCGATAGCGGGGTCTTCAACGAGCAAGAATACGACTCAAGCTCCCACTACTTCACCCTGACGTTTCACGACCCAGAACACCGCACCAATTCGACCGGCCAAAATAGTAGCACATTACTCAAGCCGCTACCAACTACTTTAACGAGCTTTGGAGCGGCGAGGCTTGGGGAACACCTCTACGTATTTAGTGGCCATCAGGGAACTACGCACGGATTTTCTATTGAGGGCGTATCAAACAATTTCCGTCGCATACGATTTAATGATCCATCCGCCGAATGGGAAGAACTCTCAATGCACGAAGGAGCCCAAAGCACGGCACTGGTCTCCGATGGGAAATACCTTTACCGAGTTGGTGGACTTACCTTTAGCAACAAAGCTGACCAGGATACGGATTTCAAATCAACAAACCACTTTGCCCGATATGACGTCAATTCAGACACCTGGACAGACCTTGCTCCACTCCCCGCTAGCCGATCGTCCTTGGATGCGGCCGTACTCGGAAGAAGCGTTTTTGTCGCTGGTGGCTGGAATCTTCAGGGGGCGTCTAGCAATGACGCGAAATGGCACGAGGATATCCTTAGATATGATCTCGACAACCCCGCCCAGGGATGGAAGTCGCTAAAAGGCCCCGGCTACATTACCAGAGCAGCGTCCGTTGCCGCTCATCGTAATCGTCTTTATATCTTTGGCGGAATACAAACCTCAAGTATCAGTCGCAAGGTATCTATCTTTAACCCTGAGACCAACGAATGGGCGGCAGGCCCCGATTTACCCTCCGATAGTAGCGCCGCTGGTTTTGCGACAAGTTCTTTCTCAACCGGCGGATCACTTTACGTTTCGGGAGACTCCGGAGTCGTCTACAAACTTCACGAAGATCCAACCGTCTGGAAAAGTGTGGGGCGTTTAATGTATCCACGAATGTTCCACCGATTGATCCCCGCGGATGATCAAAGGCTGCTGGCTATTGGGGGAACTTCGATGCGGAGTGGCCGCATGGCGTCGATAGAATCATTTTCTGTAAACAGGGAGTCAAACGCTCCAACCGCAATTCAATGGTCTAGCAAAATTGACGGCGATGTCACCGGCAACCAAAGCATTGTCCTTAGTGGTTCGAGACTCTACGCTTTCGGTGGCCGAACTCGGAACAACCCGCAACCCGATCTATCTGATGAAGCATACCTGTTCAATCTACAGCGACAAACAGTGGAAACCTTGCCAAAACTGCCCGTCGCAACGGAAGGAGCAAAACCGGTTGTATCAGCACAGACGAGTGAGCACAGGCAAATCCTGCTTTTCGGCGGAAAACATGACGAGGATAATACGGACCAGCCAGCCAGGCCTATCCTGGTATACGATCCCGACTCGAAACAGTGGACGACACTTGAAAACGAATTGCCCCACCCGTTAAGTGACTTAAGCGTCGTGGCCAAGCAAGATGCGGTTTGGTTTTTTGGAACCCAACCCACGGGAAACAACCATCCTGTACTGCACTGGTGGGTCGACGAAACCAAAATCACGCCCATCCCAGACAGTACGCCTCCCAATCCACGTACCTGGTTTACAGGCGTGGCCGATGCAGATGACTACTATATGGTCGGCGGTCTGGACAATAACGAACAGACACCTTCCAGCATCGACATATTCAACTTCGACACCCGGACGTGGAGATCTGCGTCGGCACCTAAAACAACTCGTCTTTCTCCTGATTTGGTAATCGCCAATAAGAAACTTTATTTGTTTGGCGGAAACTCACCCGGGTCTAGCGATGGGCCAGTGGATACCACTATCGAGGTATACGATATTACAACCGACCAATGGTCAAACTTCGCTCATTCGCTACCGGAAATCAATTCATCGATGAGGCTGTTCAGCTTTAACGACCGATTATTGTTTTACGGTATTGATCCGGAAGAGAAGGGGGTCGTTAACTTCATACTATTAGATCCTGAACCACTCGCGACTCCCGGGAAAGTAGCGGCGATGGACTTCACTTCGACCAGTGGTGACAACGACGAAGTGGTTAACAATACAAAACTATTAATGCGACGTGATACCAATCGGGACGGTCAATTAACAAAAGACGAACTTGGAAGCAGACTTGCTACATTAATTGAAGAGGGTGACAGCAACAGCGATGGAGCTATTTCCTACGCCGAATTAAAACGCGTGATGGAATTACGATTAAACTCGAAAAACGAATAAGTAAATAAATGCTTTTAAAAAACCTCTCTTCCAGTCGCTGGAATCCTAAACGAATGAACTCCGTTATGAAAAAACTACTTATAACTCTACTATTTTTGTCCACTCAGGAATTGCCATACACCTCCGCGGATGTCCATCATTACCATTTTGAAAATGTGCTAGGCACTTTTTTGGAACTACAGATAGAGTCGGACCAAACTTTGAACGGCCAGAATATTAAAGACAATATTTTGAGCGAAATCGACCGACTAGCTAATATTCTTAGCCACTATGATCCTGATACTGAAATCAATCGATGGCAGCTTGGCCAAATCCCCGGAACTGGATTATCGCCTGAACTGAAAACTGTACTAGCGCGGGCGGAATATTGGCGTCATCAAACGAGCGGCGCCTTTGAAGTCCGTACAGAACATTTATCGCAATTATGGAAACAAGCGGAACTTAACGGCCGATTCCCAACTGCAGAAGAACGACACCAACTGTTAAGTACCTTTTCAGTTGCTCCCTATCAACTTGACGCTGTCGATGCAGCGGAGAATAAACCGTTGGTAAAAATAAGCCTTGACGGGCTCGCCAAAGGCTACATTCTTGATCAGGTTTGTGAAAGCGTTAGACGTAAATACCCCGCCGTAAATAACTTTTTGATCAACATTGGTGGTGATATAAGAAAGCTCGGAGACTCAACTTGGCGTATCGACATTGAAAACCCTTTTGCCCCCTACAAAAAGGCCTTCACGCAAATCGAACTCAGGAAACCGTGGTCGGTCGCCACGAGCGGGAATTATCGACGGGGATTCAAAATAGGCAACAAACTGCACTCTCATATCATTGACCCACGTACGGGGTTACCATCTACACATATCAGCAGCGCCTCGGTGCTGGCACCAATGGGAATGGACGCTGATGCATTAGCCACTGCCTTCTCTGTGCTGCCAGTCAGCCAATCTATCCGACTGGCTGAATCTCAAACAAATATTGAATGCTTATTGATTCTTAGTGATGGTACTGTGATAACTTCATCAGGCTGGCCTGGTGGCAACCCAATCAAAGAAACCACTTCCAATATTCATTTATTAGAACCGGCAACAAAAACCGGCTTAAGAGTATCGTTTTCGCTGAACCGGCCGGAAGGAGGGCGTTATCGCCGTCCTTATGTCGCCATATGGCTCGAAGATAAAGATGGGTTTCCTGTAAAAACAGCGTTGCTTTGGCTACAGGTAGAACAACCGGGACCTCGCTGGCACCGAGACTTAACTCGATGGTATCGAAACGACCGCTCCAGAAAAATCGTCGAAAACGTTGATCTGATTAAAACCGTGGCTGGAGCAACCCGTGGCCCCGGAAAATATGAAACGCATTTTGACGGAACAGACAATTCCGGGAAACCACTGTCATCGGGACAGTATACTCTTTGTATTGAAACTGCCAGAGAACACGGAACATATCAAATCATTCGAAAATCAATTAATTTGGGAACCGACTCAATACAACGAACTAAGATTTCAGGAAATATCGAGGTGGGGGACGTTTCTTATGAATTCACACCGCCCGCATCAAAGGCCAATTAATGGGATTAATTCGATCGGGAAACAGACGCTCTCGACGCTGGGTTAAACAAAGTTCAGCATTTTTCCGATGGCTTCACATCTATATTTCGATGATCAGCTTCGCCTCCTTGATGCTATTCGCGGTCACAGGTATCACTCTGAATCACCCCGATTGGTTTGGAGCCGATAAAGAGGTTATTCGGGATGATTCCGGGAATTTAAATACCTCGTGGCTCGTTGATGATGTGAATCGCTTAGCCATCGCGGAAGCTCTCCGAGCTAAACACCATCTAAAAGGGGCCGTTTCCGAATTCGTTTCTGACAGTTATGAATGTATGATTGTGTTCAAAGGCCCCGGTTATTCTGCTGACGTTTTCATTGACAGAAACTCGGGTGCTTACAGCCTCACTGAAATCAAAACGGGGGCTGTGGCAATTCTCAATGATCTCCACAAAGGACGCGATTCGGGTACGGCCTGGTCGTGGGTGATCGATATCTCCGCAGTGCTCATGATCTTCGTGTCGGTGACCGGGCTGGCTTTGCTTTTTTACCTCAAAAAACGCCGCAGGAGTGGCCTGATAGTTACCCTGGCAGGCTTTCTCCTTCTCGTCCTCGCATGGGCCATCTGGGTGCCTTAGCGAAACCCCATCGACACTCTAGCCAAAGCACTCGAAAGAAGAGATACGGTACGGATCGGGACGACTGAGGGTTTCAGCATGTGCAAAAAGAATTCGCCGCTCCCCCCTTTAGTGCCTCAACCACTTA
>PAAT01000026.1 GCA_002698965.1 Rhodopirellula sp.
AATCCGCTCGGTGGCGGACTTCCAACGCCTCCGGCCGGCAATCCGCTCGGTGGCGGACTTCCAACGCCTCCGGCCGGCAATCCGCTCGGTGGCGGACTTCCAACACCCCCGGCCGGCAACCCGCTCGGTGGTGGACTTCCAACGCCCCCGGCCGGCAACCCGTTGGGAGGGATGCCAGCTGCACCACCATCCGGGGGACAGCTTGGAGGTTTGCCAGTAGGAGGTGCGTTTCCAGCGGCTCCCGGAGGAAATCCACTAGGTGGCATGCCAACGGCAGCACCGGGAATGCAGGCTGGTAGTGGATGGAATACGCCGGCCGCCTCCCAGGGAAAAGGGAAGAGTAAATTTCGTGTCGGTAAAAAAGGAATGCTGATCGGAATTTCAATCGGGGCGGTTTTATTAATTGGTGGAGGCGTGACCGCCTTTTTGATGATGGGTGACGATGCGCCCGCAGGAGTCGCCGATGATGGAACTTCAACAACGCAATCAAATCCTGCGTCTACCAATGGTACTGGCGGCGGTGCGACTCAGTCTGGTGGCACAGGGGGGACGTCTGGAATGATGAGTGGAATGTCTGGCCCGGGAATGGGGCCAGGTATGGGCGGTGATCCTTCAGGTATGGGAGCTGGAATGATGGACGATCCAACCGCAGGCGGAAACAATGGCGCCGGTCCAGGTACAGATCCGGCAGCCAGCGGTAATTTTGGAGCTGGTCCCGGTGGCGATCCCTCGCTTGGGGGTGCCGATCCGGCAGCCAGCGGTAATTTTGGAGCTGGTCCCGGCAGCGATCCCTCGCTTGGGGGTGCCGATCCGGCAGCGGGTGGTAATAACCCATTTGGTACACCAGGTGCGAGTCCCGGTACTGATCCTTCGGGCGGCGGAAGAAGCCCAGGTGATGGTGCGAATAATTCAAATCGAGAAAAGGCCGGTGGCGGAACGCTGGGCGCTATTTTTGGCTCGCTCAATCCTTTTAGTGGAGGCTCGGAAGGCTCGGATAGTAATTCCTCGGGAGCATTTGGCGAAATGAAGAGCTTTATCGAAGGTAAAATACCAGGCGCTGGGAGTTCGGCAGCAGGAGCAATGGCTTCTGATGAAGGCGGCACGGATTCTGGAAACCCATTCGGTTCATCTCCGGAGTCCTCGCCATTTGGTACAACAGGTGCCGGTCCCGGTACGGATCCGGCAGCAGGCGGTGCGGATCCATTTGGCTCATCCCCGGAATCTTCTCCATTTGGTACGCCAGGTGAGGGGCCCGGCACGGACCCGACAGCGGGCGGTGCGAACCCATTTGGTTCCGGAACAGCAACTGGTAACGACGGAGGGATTCCGTCCGCCGATCTGGTGACGATTCGTAAAGGATTAATGTCGAATAGTTACGAGAAAGTTGCCGTCGCTAGACTCCAGTTGCTTAAACTCACTGCATCGACATTGGAAAAGATACATGATGCGTCCACGGCAATTGCTCAGGTAGGTCAATTCAAAGAATTAGAGCCAGTTTTCAAATTGGCTTCTGATTCAACCAAGAGAATTAAGCCATCTCAGGCTGAAGGCCTTCAACTAGCTCGTAAGTACGGGGTTGTAGGTAAACAGATTCTAGAGGCTTATCAAAAAGAAGTTGATCGTGTGATGAAGGTGAAAGGCTTTCCAACGCAAGCCAAGCTTCAGTTACAGAAAATGATACAACTGTCTAAGTAGGTTTGTTGGTTCGTTTGATTATTCTGTGGTGCTTTAGATTCTATTTCAATTCGGGAAACTTCTGTCGATGAAATTTCACTGTAGTTTGTCCTCCATTCTAGTTGTTGTTACTTCTTTAGTCTCTTCGTTTGTATTGCCGGACCGAGCGGATGCCGTCGAAAAACCTAATATTGTCTTCATTATGGCAGATGATTTAGGGAGTGGAGATTTAGGGTGTTACAATCCTGACAGCAAGATCCCCACTCCCAACATGGATGCACTTGCCAAAGCCGGCATGCGGTTCAATGACGCACATTCTCCATCGTCTGTGTGCACGCCCACCCGATATGGTGTGCTCACCGGACGTTACGCCTGGCGCACGCGGCTTAAAAATGGAGTTTGTTGGGGATATAGCAGGAGTTTGATCACCGTGGGGCGCGAAACGGTAGCCAGTTTGCTGCAGAAGCAGGGTTATCAAACCGCCTGTGTTGGCAAATGGCATTTAGGCTTCCAAACACCAGATCTTGAAGCCGAGGATTTTCCGGCTGCCAGTACGATTCTACCGGAAGACCACCCTCACGCGGTGGACTATTCCAAACCGTTAACGCCGGGCCCGAATGACTTTGGCTTTGATTATTTCTTCGGGATTCCCTCTTCGTTGGACATGGATCCTTATGTTTATGTTGAAAACGATCGACCGTTACAACTGCCGACCGCTACCGTAGCTAAGTCAGCGCATCGCCGTCAGAACGGTGGTGGATTTTGGCGCGGCGGCAAAGTGAGTCCGGATTTCAAGCATATCGATGTGTTACCAACGACCGCGGAGAAGGCGGTCGAGTGGTTGACGAAGCAGGATGGCGATAAGCCATTCTTTCTATACTTCCCATTGAGTGCGCCTCATACACCTTGGTTGCCGACAGACGAGCATCGTGGAAAAGCAAAAGCTGGTTTTTATGGCGACTTTGTTAACCAGTGTGACGCTGTCGTTGGTCAGGTAATGGCTGCTTTGGAGAAAATAGGGCAGGTTGACAATACTTTGTTAGTCGTGACTAGTGATAATGGATCACACTGGGTTCCTGGAGATATTCCTAAGTACAGTCATCGGGCAAACCTGCATTACCGTGGCCAGAAGGCGGACATTTGGGAAGGTGGTCATCGGGTTCCGTTTGTTGTGCGGTGGCCGGCAGCAGTCAAAGCGGGTACTGAATCTAATCAAACGATCTGTCTTACCGACCTTTTCAGTACGGCTGCGGAACTTTCCGGCGCTAAAGTGAGTCAAAATATGGGTGAAGATAGCTTTAGCTTTGTTCGAGCACTCGCTGGACGAAAAGTTGGAAGTGACCGTGATTCGATTGTTCACCATTCGGTGAATGGTACCTTCGCAGTTCGAGTTGGAGACTGGAAGCTGATTGAAGGCAATCTTGGATCAGGAGGTTTTTCTGCGCCACGAGTTGTCAAACCGGAAGCCGGAAAGCCGGCGGGCCAACTGTACAACTTGAAAGCAGATCCGAGTGAAGCCAATAACGTTTGGGAGGATTACCCCGAAGTGGTTGAGAAACTTCTGGCTGAGTTAAACAAGACGCGTGAAGACGGTCGTTCTGACTGACGATCAGGCCAGGACTTCCTCGATGACAGCGCCGTCGTTAAACAGCGGTGTCTCTTCGCGTCCCAGATGATTGTAGCTGAGTTTCGCAGGATCGATTCCTAACGCTGCCAGTATGGTGGCGTGATAATCAAAGGGCGAGACGGGCCGTTCTGTGGCGACGTAGCCGAGATCATCCGTTTGTCCGATGATTTGTCCCCCCTGTACACCTCCACCAGCCATCCAGATTGAATAACCGTTTGGGGAATGATCGCGACCGTTGGCCGTCCCTTCCATGGTGGGGGTGCGTCCGAATTCTCCAGCCCAAACCACGAGTGTGGAAGTCAGCAGGCCGCGTTGTTTTAAATCTCTTAATAGCCCGGCGATCGGCTTGTCTGTGCGAGCAGCTTGCCGGCTATGATTTGATTTTATATTGCCATGCGCATCCCAGCCACCGACACGAATTTGTATAAATCGTACGCCACGTTCGACCATGCGTCGTCCCATTAAGCAGGCAACGCCCGTTTCATGCGAATTCTCTTTCCCAATTCCGTAGAGGATGCGTGTTGCTTCAGATTCCCTGGTCTCCCAATCAAAAAGTTCGGGGGCTGCGACTTGCATTTTAGCGGTCATTTCATAGGACTTGATCCGAGCTTGCAGTAAATCTGCATTGAGTTTGTCTTTGCGATGTTTTTCGTTGAGAAAATCCAGTAACTGTAATTGCTGTATTCGTCGTTGTTGAGGTGTATCTTCGGGAAGATCAGTAAATTTTATTCCTGTTGCCGGATTGATAACCACTCCCTGATGTTTGGCTGGTAAGAATCCTGTCGACCAACCGGCTCTCTGTGGAAATTGCATCCCATCGCTATGGATATTCATGGCCATAAATGTTGGTAAATTCTCGTTAATATTCCCCAGAGCATAAGTCGTCCAGGCCCCGATACTTGGACGATCACCGCCGGCCACACCTGTCAGGCATACGCATTCGCCAGGTCCATGGACAGGATTGAGGTGTTTTACACTCCGGATGACACAAAGATCATCAGCATGTTGGGCAGTGTGGGGAAGTAATTCAGAAACAGGGATTCCGGATTCACCATGTGGTTGAAATGACCAGTGTGACGGCATGATGTTGTTCAGTCCGGATCGCTTGATAGGAGGTACATTACGAGCGATTGATTCGGGTACATTCTGCCCGGAGTAGGTCGCCAGTGCAGGCTTAGGGTCAAAGGTGTCAACCTGACTTGGACCTCCCGACATATACAGGAAGATGACGCTACGCGCTATCTTCCTTTCGTTACCCCGCAACAGAGTAGGTTGCAGGGACGAAGCGAGAGCGATGCTTGTCAGGCCAGTCATGCTGACGGCGCTCTGCCGTAGAAACGCTCTGCGCTGCGGATTAATTGACATGGATAAACTCATTGCTGTTCAACAGGACTAAACAAAGATCCTTGAGACTGGTTTCTTGTAGGAATTTCACCACAGTGGGCTGTTCATCAGCTCGAATGTGACGGCCCAGGACTGAGAGGACCGCTGTTGCGGCTTGTTCTTCTATTTTATCGGTCTTTGCCCCAATTACCTCGGCAATCTTGTCGGCATTTTGATGGGTGAACTTGCTATTGAGTAGATAGAGAGATTGCAACGGCGAAATGGACTGACTTCTGCGTGAGCAACTGTGCGATGTAGTCGGACCGTCAAAGACTTCATTCAGATAGGATGGGGTATTTCGACGGGATTCGAGATAAATGCTTCGCACTTTTGTAACATTGTCGGGCTGACGAGATGGCCCTCCGAGGAGACTCGTCAGGCTACCGCTTACCTGTAAAATGCTATCATGCACGGCTTCGGAATGGAGGTGGTAGGGATTCCATCCCCACCAGGATGAATTGTTCGGATCGCGTTCCAAAGCAGTAGTTTGCTGCGTGGCTGCCTGACGATAGGCATGAGAATTAAGGATCAGCGAATGGATATGAGCAGTATCCCAATCGTGAGAAAGAAGTTCACTAGCCAGATAATCTAGTAAATCCTGATTGCTTGGGGTGGTTCCTTGTGTCCCGAAGTCACTCGATGATTCGACAATCCCTCGTCCGAAGTGACCTTGCCAGATGCGGTTGACCCAGACACGTGCGGTGAGAGGATTGTCCGGCGAGGTCATCCAGTTTGCTAATGTCAGGCGAGGTTTGTCATCCACGGGGATTTGAGCAAAGACGGAAGGAACGCCCGGCTCCACTTCCGGTCCGCGATTTGTTATGTCGCCTCGAATTAATAAATAGGTTGGCCTCTGATACAACGCGGTACGCTCCCGTTCGAGCGGCCAACGCATTAAGTGGGGAGCGACTGGCAGGGACAGATAATCCGACTGTGTTGAATACCATCCCCAGGCTTTAGGTAGCGCGTCGAGTTGTTTTTTCAATTGATTGTAGAAAGCTCGATCACTGTTAGGGATCCGACGATTTACTGTTTCGGGAGCCACATAGATTGGCTCCGGACTTCCTTTCTTTTTGAGCTCCTGATAAACACGCCCCTTCGTTTGGTCAAAGAGATTCCAGTATTCTGCGATTAGCTGCGGTGCCGCTTCGCGTCCTTCCTCTAAAACAACACTGCCTGGTTGTCCTTCGGCAAAGAATGCCTGAAATCGATAGTAGTCGCGGATTGATATCGGATCGAATTTATGGGTATGGCACTGTGCGCACTCCATCGTAAGTCCCAGAAATGCCGAAGCTGTGGTGTTGGTGACATCCACGAGGATCTCGTTGCGCTGAATCTGTTTGTCGAGATTGTTACCGCTATAACGTGCGGCAGACAGAAACCCTGTGGCAATGACATGGTCATCGCCTGTGCTGATTTCGTCGCCCGCAATCTGCTCTTTTAAGAATAGGTTGAAAGGCTTGTTTTGGGCGAAGCTGGAAATGACATAGTCACGATAACGCCAGGCGTCAGGACGAAAGCGATTGTGTTGATGACCGTTCGATTCGGCCCACCTTGCGATATCCAACCAATAGCGTCCCCAGTGTTCCCCATAGGCTCGAGTGGCTAGCAGAGTTTTAACTTGCTGGTCTAGCCAGTCCTGTCTATTAGCCGGCTCCACTTTTAAAACTAATTCAAGAAATTCAGGAGAAGGGGGTAACCCTGTCACGGTAAGGTGAAGTCGTCTAATCAGTGTTTCGATAGGAGCAACCTCGTTGGGAGTCACTCCTAACTGTTTCTGTTGTTTAGCCAGAAAGGCATCGATAGCCGTTCGACCATGTTTTGGCTTGGCAGGTATGACAGGGGTTTGAATCGGCTGGAAAGCCCAGTGTTCGGACGTGAGTTTGGGGGTTGGGAAAAGAACTTCGTCCCATCGCATGCCTTCATCGATCCAGACGGACAGAGTTTTTATCTCGTCCGGACTTAGTCGTTCGCCTTCAGGAGGCATTTTTGTTTCATCGGAGGCGTTAATGCGATGGATGAGCTCACTTGTTCCAGCGGCGAATGGAGTAGTCTGGTTAAGAACTTCATCAGCGACATCTAGTCTAAATCCTGTTTTGTTTACACCCTGATGACACTGGAAGCATCGTTGCTGCAGAATAGGTACCACGTCCTTTGCAAAGGAGATGCTTGGTTTAGGCATGGTTAGTGGTTTGGGGGCTGTTACCTTGGTCTGCATGCGAATACCGAATAGCTCTTCCCAGTTATGGGCAATTTGAATATCCCCGACGGTGATGCGGTCGGTTGTTTCCGTTTTGACACCGGTCGAAAAGCCTAGCCAACGAATAGTGGAAACGCGTGCATTGGAAACCTGCAGTTGCGTATCCGGCCTGTCCCGTTGTACGACTTTAGGATTGATCCATAGAGCAATTTTATCGTAGGGGTTTTCAATCCCTGGTTTGGATTTCGAAATATGTGCAACAAGTTGTGTGGACTGGTCTCCGCGAAGCTCACTGGCAAACGCTTGCCGAGGCGAACTAAATCGGATCATGTATTTGTTTTTCAGGTTTTTATCGACGTGGACACCGATATTGGGGGTTTGATTGGAATGTCCGGAAGTTTCATTGCCTTCCGTATCGTCGAGCCACAGGATGAAGAATTCTCCTGAACTTTCCGGGGGCTGATCGATATGCTCAGCAGGGTACTTTAGCGTGTATCTAATGAAAAAACTGTTTTGGGAAATGGCTGGTTCGAGAGGGGCTTGCAATGGGGTTTGCCGATTTAGATTGCCCTGAATAATAAAAAACTGGCTGGTATTGGAAGAAGTTTTCTTCCAGTTGCCTATCGTAAAGTTTTGTGGGGTTTGCGCATGAGCAGCGGCTTGAAAAAATGCTAGCACGCTGAACGCAAGTAGCAATCGGCAAAGAGAGGATAGGAGAGACAGCATAATGCGATTATAGTTGCGTCGTAATCTTTTGGGAACAAATCTCCTGCCGGTATAGGTTCCATTCAAATTGGAGTTTACATTGGAAAGGAAGCAACGATAAAAGTTGCTGATTGTTCACCCGAAAATTTATCAATGGGCTTTGACAGACGATGGATACAGCAATTTTTAATGGCTGCCTGCCAGCGATCATGACTCCTTGCAAGGAAGATCGCACTCCTGATTTTGAGGCATTAGTAAAGAAAGCACTTGAGTTGGTGGATGCCGGTATGAGTGGTGTAATTTACTGCGGCAGTATGGGGGATTGGCCACTGCTGACAGATGAGCAGCGAATGGAAGGTGTCGCGCGGCTTTGTGAAGCTGGTGTTCCAGTGGTGGTTGGTACAGGAGCTCAGAATCCACAATTAGCAGCCGCTCATGCTGCCCACGCTGAATCTGTTGGCGCAAAAGGCCTGATGGTTATTCCGCGTGTCTTATCTCGAGGGACATCAACGATTGCACAACGCCATCACTTTGCTGGTATTCTTGGGGCTGCGCCTCACACTCCGGCTGTGATCTATAACAGCCCTTACTACGGTTTCCAGACCCGTGCCGAACTGTTCTTTGAACTGCGTAGCGAATTCCCCAACCTGGTCGGTTTTAAGGAATTTGGTGGCGCAGAAGCGTTGAGTTATGCCGCCGAACATATTACCGGCGCTGAGGAGTCATTGCGTTTGATGGTTGGAGTCGATACTCAGGTATTCCACGGCTACGTTAACTGTGGTGCTGTTGGAGCGATTACTGGTATCGGTAATGCGATTCCTGCCGAAGTCCTTAAATTGATCGAATTATGTAAACGCGCGGTTACAGGAGAGGCTCAGGCACGTCGTTATGCCAAAGAACTGGATGAGGCCCTGATTGTTCTGTCGACCTATGACGAAGGCCCGGATCTGGTCCTGTTCTACAAATATTTGCTGGTACTTAACGGGGATACAGAATACACGCTGCACTTCAATGAGACGGATGAGCTAAGTGCAAGTCAACGCCATTTTGTCGAGCAGCAATACGCACAATTCAAAGCCTGGTGGACTCAGTGGGACGGTAAGGACTACTAAGGCTTCTTCGTTTTAGCTTCAGATGAGAACACTTCTGTTTACGTGTACTCTTTGAATTCTCTAGAATAGAAGGATTGAATTCCCTCTCGTGTCTTTTTATGTGAGCTGGCAATGCGGAAAAATTTAGCCTTAATACTACTTGTATGCTCTACTCTTCTTATTGGTTGCGATGCCCGTGTGGAAATTGATATCGAGATTGAATCGCCAAATGATACGGATGTGTCCGTGGGAGAAACGCAGGACGTGAGTGAGTTGGAACCGAAGAAACAATACAATGAACTGAGCCCGGAAGAAGAATATGTCTTAGTACGTAAAGGGACGGAACGGCCTTATACCGGGGAACTAACAAACAATAAAGCGAAGGGTATTTATACGTGTCGTCGTTGTAATGCGGCTCTCTATAAGTCCGAGGATAAATTTGACAGCAATTGCGGATGGCCCAGTTTTGATGACGAAATCAAAGGTGCCGTAAAGTGGGTTCCCGATGCGGATGGTCTGCGGACAGAAATTGTTTGTAATAACTGTGGTGCCCATCTCGGCCACGTTTTCCTGGGTGAGGGCTTCACCGAAAAGAACACCCGTCACTGTGTGAATAGCATCTCAATGAAATTCTACAAAGCGGGCGAAGAGATCCCTCAAATCATACGGCTTACAAATTAACGTCAGTCCTTTTCCGGTACTCAGCGCATGCTAAATATTGGTTCCTTCAAAACGAAAACCTGTAGCGGGATGGGGCGTCGTAGCTTTCTACAGATGTCAGGGGCTATTCCGTTTGGGCTTGGTATGTCCGGGCTGGGTATGGCTACGGCAGATGAAGTGGATCATGCGATAGCCAAAGCGAAATCAGTTGTCTTTGTGTTTTTATGGGGGGCTCCGAGTCATTTAGATACGTGTGATCCCAAGCCGGATGCCAACTCGGAATTTCGTGGGCCCTTCGGAGTCATTCCGACAAGAACTCCCGGTGTCCACTTTACGGAATTGCTGCCCCGACTGGCGCAACGCAGCGATAAATACACGTTGATTCGTTCTCACATCCAAAGTGCGCCGGGACATCCGGATGGGGGCACGGTGGCTTTGTCCGGTTTTGAAGAAAATCCCAAGCCAGTGAAGCCAAACTTTGGTTCTATTATTGCGAGGCATCGCGGCTTTCGCGGAAAACTCCCTCCCTTCTTTTCGATTGCGAATGGGGTGGTCATGGATGGTGGGCGTCGTATCGAAGCGTATGGTGGCGGTGAAATGGGTGCGGTTTACGATCCATTCATGGTTGGAGCTTCTGAAACCGGTGAAGTCAATATTCCAGCTCTGGCGTTGATGGACGACGTGAATCCTCTTAGAATCACTGACCGCCGACTGCTGTTGCAGCAACTGGACTCTGTCCCGCGGACACTGGAAAAATCAAAGTTTCGCGATTGGAACAGGACTTATCAGCAAGCCTATGGTCTTATCACGGATCCAACCGCTCGTCAGGCATTTGATCTGACTCAGGAATCCGTAAAGACCCGTCAACAATATGGGCAGAGTGTTTTTGGGCAGAGTGCCCTATTGGCTCGTCGCCTGGTCGAAGCGGAAGTACCCTATATTCAGCTCAATTACAGTCGGCATGTGGAAGCGATCACACCAGGATATGAATTTGGCTGGGATACGCACCTGTATAACTTCTCCTTACTGCAGGATCAGCATTGTCCAATTTTTGATCGGGCGTTTTCAGCATTTCTCGATGACATATATGATCGCGGTTTAATTGATGACACCTTGATTGTTTGCATGGGAGAGTTTGGTAGGACGCCGAGAATTAACGTTCGTGCGGCTCGTGATCACTGGCCGCAATGCTATTTTTCCATGTGGGCCGGGGCCGGCTTACAGACGGGCCGGGTCATTGGTGAGAGTGACAAGAATGGTGAACACCCAATCACACGTCCCATTACACCGCTTATGGTGGGGACAACGATTGCTGAGTTGGCAGGTGTCGATTCTCAGGCACGTGCCGAAATGCGAGTGTTGGACGGAGGCCGGGTCATTGATGAATTGCTTTAAATCTCTGATGCTGGGACTGTGGTGCATAACACTGCAGGCAGCCGAGCCGGTTCAACTCACCCACGATGGACGAATGAAATTCACCCCGGTTTTTGTTGACGGTGCTC